>DYHI01000019.1 GCA_020724225.1 Candidatus Altimarinus sp.
GATGTAGATAGAGCTATGGAAATGGCTAGAAATTGAGTTGAATTACCAAATAGAGAAATATTAAAAGTATTGCCTGAATACTTTGTGGTTGATTTAGAAGACTGAGTAAAAAATCCAGTTTGAATGTCAGCTAGAAAACTAGAGGTTGTTGCAAATATATTTTCTATGAATGTAAATGTACTTAACAATATAAGAAAAGCGGTTGCTGATGTTGGAATAGAGATTTATGATATATATCCAAACTTGATAGCAAGTCCGGAATGAGTTCTGACAAAAAGACAAAAAGAGCTTTGAGTAGTTTGTATAGATTTGGGATCTTCAACTACTTGAGTTACAATATATGAAGAATGAGTTTTGAAATATGCTTCTGTTATACCTTTTGGTTCAGCAAATGTTACAAATGATATTGCACTTTGAGTTAGGACTTCTATTGATACAGCTGAAAAAATGAAATTGGATTATATGGAATTGAGTTTAGAAAAAAAATGAGTTACAGATGAAGATGTTGATTTGTATAGGTTTAATCAAAATGAAGAAGGCAAGGTTTCAAAATTATATCTTTCTCAGATAGCTACTGCAAGATATGAAGAAATACTTTATTTTGTAAAAGAAGAGCTAAAAAAAGCATGAAGAGATGGTTTACTTCCTGAATGAGCGATTTTGGTTTGAGGTTGAGTAAAAGCTAGATGATTTGTAGAATTAACTAAAGAAGTTTTGAGATTACCTGCATTTATATGAATTCCAGTTGAAAAAGAGAGCTTAACAGATACTTCTATAAGTGATCCAGTTTTTGCTTCTGTAGTTTGAACTTTGGTTTTAGCAAATAAATATTCTGCTATAAGTTCATGAATATCTATAAATTTTTGATGAATATTTAGCTCAATTATGAAAGTTTTTAAGAAAATAATTCCATAATAAATAACAAATAATAATTTAATTTTTTAATATAATATATATGATAAAAAGAGAAGATAAACTAAAAAATTTACTAATGAATTCTAGTTCAAAATCTGATTTTGGTCCTGAAGAAGTTCAAATATCTAGATCTATATCTCCAGTTGCAAAAATAAAAGTAATTTGAGTAGGTTGAGGTGGTACAAATGCAGTAAATAGAATGATTCAATCAGGGCTAGAATGAGTTGAATTTATATCTATGAATACTGATTCACAAGCACTTTTCAGTTCTTTTGCAAATGAAAAACTAAATCTAGGTAAAATGGTAACTGGATGACTTGGGGCTTGAGCTGATCCTGCTACTTGAAAAAAAGCAGCAGAAGAATCAAGGGATGAAATCAAAGCTATGCTTGAAGGAGCTGATATGGTATTTATCACATGTGGTTTAGGATGAGGAACAGGTACATGAGCAGCTCCAGTTGTTGCTGAAGTTGCAAAAGAACTTGGTGCTTTGACTGTTTGAGTTGTTACAAAACCATTTTCATTTGAATGACAAAATAGATCTTCAAAAGCAATTGACTGATTTGAAGCACTTAGAGAAAAGGTTGATACACTTATCACTATACCAAATGATAAAATCCTTTCAATTATCGATAAAAAAACTCCTTTACTTGATGCTTTCTCAATAGTTGATGAAGTGTTAAATCAATGAGTACAATGAATATCAGATTTAATTACTCAACCAGGGCTTATAAATGTAGACTTTGCTGATGTAAGATCTGTTATGAGAAATGCAGGTTCTGCCCTTATGGGTATAGGTTATGGAACGGGTGAAAATAGAGCTATTGAAGCAGCAAGAACAGCAATAGATAGTCCACTTTTAGATTTATCTATGGCTTGAGCAAAATGATTACTTTTCAACATAACTTGATGAAATGACTTATCTATGTTTGAAGTTGATGAAGCAGCAAAAGTAATAACTGAATCAGTAGATCCAGATGCAAATATAATCTTTGGTGCTACTATCAATCCAGAATATGATGGACAAATCAAAATAACAGTTGTAGCTACTTGATTTAATGAGGATACAAATAGAAATTTTATAGAAAAAAAATGAGAATTACTTAGAACATGAGCTTTTGGTAGAAAACCAGTATGAGTAGAACCAACTAGAACAAGTGCATTACCACTTACTCCATCTACTCCAAGTAGACAAGTAAACAACAATGATGAAATAGATTCTGTTCCAGCATTTTTAAGAAAAAAAATATAAAAAAGAATATAGGGAAGAAAATAATTTGATTTTTCAATAATTTACATATAATAACATCAAGGAAACGAGGGTTTGGTTGACAAATTCTCGTTTTATTTATGAAAAACTCGCATTTAGAAGTTAATTCGTAATTTTTAATTCGTAATTTTTAATTACTATGTTAGATGTAAAAAAAATAGAAGCTGCAATAAATTTGATTTCAGCAGAAAAAAAAATTTCAAAAGAAAAGTTGATTGATATAATTGAGTCAGCTTTAAAAACCGCATATAAAAAAGATTATGGAACAAAAGATGATAAAGTAAATGTTAGATTAAATCTTGAGGAATGAACAATAGAAATAACATTGGAAAAAACAGTTGTTAAAACAGTTGAAAATCCAAGTTTAGAGATAAGTTTTGATGAATTATGAGAAGATGCTTCAAATTTTGAAGAATGAGATGTTATAGAAATAGATGTAACTGATGATGTTATGAATGATGATTGAGGAGAATCATTTTGAAGAATTGCATCACAAGCTGCTAGACAAGTTATAATTCAAAAAATAGCTGATAGTGAGAAAGAAAAAATATTTGAACTTTTTGAATGAAAAGAATGACAAGTTGTAAATATGAGAGTTGAATTGGTAGAATGATGAAAAGTAGTTTTTGATTATAACTGAAATCAAGTAGTTTTACCTAAAGGGGAACAAGTTTCAAAAGACAATTATGTGCCAGATGCTAGGTTTTATGTACTTGTAGCTGAGGTTACAAATACTGAACAATGAAATCCAAAAGTTGTATTATCAAGAAAAAGACCAGAAATAGTTCCTGCTATATTTGAAGCATATGTTCCAGAGATAGGGGAATGAGTTGTTAATATTGATAAAGTAGTAAGACATCCATGAATAAAAACAAAAATTTTAGTTAGTACAAATTATGAGCAAATAGACCCTGTTTGAACACTTATTTGACAAAAATGAATGAGGGTAAAAGCAGTTATGGATGAATTGAGTTGAGAAAAAATAGATGTTATATCAAGTAGTGATGATATAAGAGAGATAATAAAAAGATCTTTAACTCCTGCAACAGTTCTGAAAGTTGAAGTTGATGAAGATGATTTATCAGCAAATGTATATATAAATAGTGAAGAAAAACCAAAAGCAGTAGGGAAATGAGGTGTAAATATAAATCTAGCAACTGAACTTATAGGATATAAAATAAATTTAATTGAAGTAGCATCAGAAAAAAAAGAGGAAACTGAAAGTAATTAATATTTTTTTAAAATCGTAACCAATGTTAACAATTATTTAATAGATTCCGAACTAAATTCGGAATGACAAAAATTTTAAATCTTAACAGAAGGCTTATGAAAGTAATATTTTTGCAACATGTAGTAAATGTTTGAAAAGCAGGTGAAATAAAAGAAGTAAGTGATAGTTATGCTAGAAATGTACTATTACCAAAAAAATATGTAAAACAAGTTACAAAATTGGAAGAAGAAAGATTGGAAAATAAAAAAAAGAAAGAAGAACAAAATAGAATAACAAAGGTCGAGCATAGGCATGAATTGTGGGAAGTACTGAATTGAAAGAAATTTGATTTTCATTTAAATACTGATAGTCGTTGAAAAACCTTTTGAAGTATAGGAGAAAAAGAAATTATAGATGCTTTGAAAAAAGAGCTTAAACTAGATTTTACAAAAAGTGAAATAGTTATGAATGACTGACATCTTAAAAGATTATGACTACATGATGTATTTGTAAAACTTTGAGCTTGAGAAATGGCTAAGATTCTTATTAATGTAAAATAGAAAATTATGTCAGCTATTGCAATAGATCTTTGAGAGAAAAAAGTCGGATTAGCCGTTGAAATAAACAATATTGCAATTCCCAGGAAAATAGTTTCTAGGATTGATTTAGTTCGAGAATTAAAAGATTTTTTTAAATCAAATTTAAACTACAATACTATAATAGTGTGATTACCATACGATTTATATGGTAAAGATACAAGACAATTAGATAAAACAAATAAATTTATAGAAAAGCTTAAACAGATATTTGTAGATAAAGATATAATTTGAGTTGATGAAAGATACACTACATTTGAAGCAAATTTCATAAATGATAATTTATGAAAAAAAGGATGAAAAGTAGATGATGTATCTGCATCATTGATACTTGATAGCTATTTAAGAATGAAATAAATGAAAGTATTAATATAAATTATAATTATTCACTTTTCTTATGTTAATTTTTATCGCAATATTTACTGGACTTATTATAAACTATCTTACATGATGAATGGCCTTTAATTCACTTCTTTGTGCTTTTGCAGGTCTTTTCCTTATTATGCCCTCACTTCTTAAATTGAAGTTTGTAGATTTTAAGGAAGTTAAAAATTACAAAGATATAGTTGGAGTTAATCTTTTTTTAAATTTTTTACTTATTCCAATTATATTTTTTTCAATAGGGTTATTGTTTTTTAGTGATATTTTCTATATAAAGTATGCATTTTTACTTTTGTGACTTTTATCATCTTGATGACTTGTTTTGTCTTGGGTAATGAAAAATAATTGAAACACAAAACTTGCATTTTTACTTTTTATGATAAATTTCATATTTTTTATTGTTATATTTTTTCCTCTTAATTCATTTTTACAGATAGAAGCAACAGAATGAAAAAAACTTATGGAATCACTGATAATATCAACTCAATTTGCACATACTATGCCTGCTTGAGCTGATGATTTCGTATGTGTTTTTGACTCTTTAAAACTTCCTAAATGTTTATCTTGACTTGGCTCAAATGCTTCACCAATTATTGCATTTTTTTCAATAATTTTGTTTCCATTTATCATAAGTAGATTTGTATTGTTATCTAAAAAACTAGAAGAAGCAATTTCATCAAAAATAAAATACATATCATCAATTGCAACTTTTTTTATAGTAGCATATATATTTTCACTTTGACAGATTAGAACTATTTTATCTTTTGATAGTGAATTGATTATAAAGTTGATATTATCTTTATCTTTAGTTTATTTGATAGTATATATTATATCGTTTTTCATATATAAATATTGTTTCAACAACAAAGAATGAATAAGTTTATTTTGGGTTTCAAGTACTAGATTTGTAACTTTAGGATTAATATTTTCATTTATTTATTCATCAATATTTTGATATGAATTTTTATTGGTATTTGTTTTATCTTACTTTGTGCAAATAATATTTTCACAAATATTTTCACAAATAATAAATACCTCAAATAATCCAAGAATAAATTAGTATATTAATGAAATATGGAATAATTCAAATTTTTGATTTTACATTTTCTCATTTATTTAATTATTTATTTTAAAATTACACTTAATATTTGACATATTGTAAAATATATGATTTAATATAAGTGTATTTTTAGTTTAATAATTATTTTAATATGAAAAACAAAATTATAAAAGTACTATTTTTATCTATATTTTTTACAGCTTCAACATATGCTGCAGTTGTAGATCTAAAAATAGATGAGGTAACTCAAAATTGAGCAAATTCACTAAATGTTAATTTTGATAAAGATGTGAATTGAACTACTATATCTTGAGATATAAAAATCTTTAGAGATTTAGAAATAACAGAAATTTCAAAAGATGAAACAATGCCAAATAAATTAAATTTAAAATTGAGTAAAGATATAAAAGTAGGTGGTACATACAATGTCTTTTGAGTTTTTTGAGTTGATTGAAGTGCTGATTTTATCGTAGAGAATTGAAATTCAGTAAAAATGTTGTCAAAAGCTCCAACTTCTCAATGAATAGTAAGAGTTGCTTTTAAGGATGGTAAAACAATGGAATTATATTTCAAAGATCCATTAACTTGAAATGATTATGAATTTAAGTTACTAGAAGAATTTGCTATAAGTGATTTAACAACATTAAGTTGAAATTTGATAATAAATACTGTAAATTCACTTGTATCAGATTCTGATTATATAATTATGATAATCTCACTTAGTGATGAATTATCAAATGAATACAATATTGATGAATCTATATTTGATTTCAGATTGTGAGAAGTTTCAATAAAAAAGGAAGATATACAAAATGAAATAATGGATACTTTGAAAACAGTTGAAGAAGAAAAAGTTGTTCAAGAAGAAGTAAATAATAATCAAGAAATTTCTCAAACATGAACAGTTCAAAGTGAATCATGAGCTTTGGAATGAAATGTAGAACAAGTAGCAAAAAAAATAACTGAAACACCAGATACATGAGCAGAAACTTGGATTTTGATTTTATTAACATTAATTATAAGTAGTATTTACTTTTTGGCTAGAAGAACTGCATAAAAAATATAGTAAAAACTTGATTTAAAAGTTAAGAAATGATTTAATATAGATATATAAATTATTTCTTAACTTTTTTTGATGGAAAATGTAATAAAAACTGATCATAAGATAAAAGATCAATTGTTGCAAGTAATCATAGATAATGAATGATCAGATATGTATATAACTGTATGAACTTATCCAGCAGTTAAAATATGATGAGAAATACTTAGAATAGATGAGTGAATAGAACCATTTACATGGAAAGATACTTTAGAGTTTGCTCAGTCTCTTATAACAGAAAAACAACATGATGATTTAGTAAAAAATAAAAATCTAGATTTTGCATTTACTTACAATGAAAGAAGATTTAGATGAAATGTATCATTTCAAATGTGAAATTATATGGTTGTTTTGAGACTTTTGAGTTCAAATATACCAAGTTTAGACAATCTATGACTTACAGATATATACAAAGATATGACAAAGTTGTGACAATGACTTATCTTGGTTACTTGACCAACATGATCAGGTAAATCTACAACTATGGCATCTATGATAAATTATATAAATGAAAATTTCAATAGACATATAATAACTATAGAAGATCCAATAGAATATGTACATAATCATAAAAGGTCTATAATAGAACAAAAAGAAATATGAAAAGATGTTCCAGATTATTCAAGTGCACTTATGTGAACGATGAGACAAAATCCACAAGTAATACTTTTTTGAGAGATGAGAACAAAAGAAGAAATAGAGATGTGATTGACTTTGGCTGAAACAGGTCATCTAGTTTTTTCTTCACTACATACTAGAAATGCTTATCAATCAATAACAAGAATAATAGATAGTTTTGATTGACCAGAACAAACACAGATAAGATTACAACTTGCTGAATCTTTAGTTGCAATTTTTTCTCAAAGGTTATTGAAAAAAACAGATTGAACTTGAGTTGTAATGGCAAAAGAAATCCTTGTAAAAAATAGTGCGGTATCAAATCTGATAAGAGAAAATGATTTACATCAAATTCCATCAGTTATACAAATGTGATCTAAAGATGGTATGCAACTCTTAGAAAAAGATTTGATAAACTTTATATCAAGATGAATAATAACTATGGATGAATGATTGAAATATGCAAATAATCCAAAAATAGTAAAAGAGGGGATGGGGGTTTAGGTAAGATATGAAAAAGATAATTATTTTTCTGTCATTCCTGCGAAGGCAGGAATCTACCTTGTATTTCACTATATCACTACATTGTCATCCTGAACAAGATTTCAGGATCTTTAATACTTTGTTTTATATAATAAGGTTGAAATTATATATAAAGTAAATTTTCCTAATAAGTTATTTAATTTATTTTTGAATAGTAAAATTGCATAGATTTGATTTATATTTGTTTTATCAAAGATCCTGAATCAAGTTCAGGATGACATAAGAAATATACTGGATTACTTCGTACCTTGCAATGACAATATAGTAAAAATATAATGAAGATTCCTGCCTTCGCAGGAATGACAAAATCTTTTATGAATGAAGAAGGAATGACAAAATATTTTATGAATGACAATTATAAACAAAAAACAAAGATAACACAAAAAAAGAAACTTTCAATTGAAAGTTTCTTTTTTAAAATCTTGATTTATCAAGTTATTATTTATAAGGAAGTGCATTACCACCATCAACAACATTACCAGTAGTATTAGAGTCATTACCAGCATCAATTAATGCTCCTCATTCTGGAAGTGTTAAGTTTAATGAAAGAACATTAGCTTCAACAGGATCAGCAAGAGTGATTGTTAATCAGTCTCCAGAAACTTTAGTAATTTTAGTAATTGTAGTAGTAGTTCCACTTGCAGTTACAGTATCACCAGGACTAAAAAAGTTTATATTAGTAGTGTTATCAAGTGTTAATACAGAAGCAATAGATCAAGTATTAACGAAAATTGCACCAGACCCTCTTGCATTATAATTTCATACAACTCTAGCAACTTTTGAACCAGCTCCTTGTTCTATAGAAGCAGCTAATTCATATTTACCATTGTTTTTAGTTGTTATACCAATAACATAAGGGGCATTTGTTGAAGGATCTAGGAAATCAGCAGCTTTAACTGGAAGAGCTGCATAATTTATAGAACCAGCTGCATAATCATCAGTTGTACTTCAAGTTCATGCTATATTAATATTTGTAAAAGCATTACCATTTGAATCTGCTCAAACAAATGATTTAATAGCTTGTCCTTGTGCTAATTGAGTACTCATAGCACTTTGGATTGAGTTAAGATCAGAAGTTCTTTTTGAGTTTCTAGCATCTGAACTATATCCTTGTAAAGATATAAAAGCTATAGATCAAAGGATAGCAAGTATAGTAATAACTACTATAAGTTCAACCAATGTAAATCAAGATTTTTTAATATTTTTCATATTAAATATAAAAGTTATAAATTAAAATATTTACTTTTTAGACTTTTTAAAAGTCGAGTTAAATTGTAATCATAAAACTAAAAAAAATCCAATTTTTTGTGTTATTTTGGTTGGACTTTTTTTGTTATTGTATTTGTATATATAAGATTTATATATTTTAAAGATAATTGAAAAAATGTCATTTTTACATTGTTATGATTTATTATATTTGTATATAATTGCATCAGATAAAGATTTTTGATGATATTGAATATTTTTATTATTTATGTATTTTATATTATTATTGTCATAATAGTAAAAAAAATCAAAAAAAACAAAAAAATCTCAAAAATTTTGAGATTTTTTTGTTTTTTTTGTTAAATTTTCTTTGCAACCTTTCACATTTCAAAGAAAGGCATCATTATTCATATAACTATTGTACCGACTAAGAATCAAACTACAACTATGATGATAGGTTCAAGAGAAGCTGATAAGTTTGAGATTTTTCTCTTTAGTTCTTTGTCATAATTGCTTCAAATCTTTTTAAGTGAATCTGAAATAGTTCAAGTTTCTTCTCATGTACTTACTACATAAGCAAATTCTTCATTGAAAAGTTTGTTTAAGTACAAACTCTCTTCATAATCTAAATTTAATCAAAGTGATTTTGATATAGTTAATCATAACTCTACTTCATTTTTAATTCTTATTAACTCTTTTTTGTATGCTAGATTTGGTACTACATCACTTGATATTTTTATTGATTCTAGCAGTAATACTCATGAATCAAGAAGTATAGTAAATGATTTGATGAAATATATTATATTTGATTGCTTGATTATTCATCAAAATACAGGAATTTTTAAAAGAGCTTGAGCTATTATCATTCTTCAAGTATTTGTCTTGTTTATAAGTTTGAAAAAGATAAAGGTTCATATAATTCATAAAATTAATGTTAGCCATTCATATCTAAAGAAATTAGATATATTAACTATAAATTGTGTAATTGCTGGTAATTCTACATTTGCTTTTGTAAAGGTTTCAGTAATCTTTGGAACGATAAATATCATCATAAATGTAACAACTCATATAGTCAAAGTAACAAGTATCAATGGATATATAAGGGCTCATTTAACTTTTCATTTCAACTCTATGCTTTCAAGTAGATTTGCATCAAGTTCATTAAGTATTCTTCATAATTGTCATGTTTTTTCTCAAACTCATATAAGTGCAGTTATAAGGGAATCAAATATCTTAGGATATTGTTGCATAGTTTCAGCAATAGTAATTCAATGATCTATATTCATTTTCATTTCTATAACTATTTCTTTTAGTTTTACATTTGATATTTGTTTTATAGCGATTGTAAGAGCTGATTTTATATCGATTCAAGAGTTTATAAAGATTGACATTTTATTTATGAAAGACCAAATTTCTTTTCTTGAAACACTACTAAATAAGACAATATCTTTTTTTGCTTTATATCAATGTTGTCTTCTATTTTTAGCTTCTAGCTTTCTTGCTTTTTCAAGAAGTGCTATAAACTTTTTGTTGTAGAAATTTCAGTATTTATCATAAAATGTATTTCAAAACATCTTTCTTTAATTAAAAGTTAATTTTTTAAATATTTATATTTCAGTCATTTGCTATGATTTCATTACACTCTTTTATAACTGTATTGTAGTCTCATTTTTTAAGTAATTCAGTTAATACTTTGTATTTACTTATCATTTTTTGTTCCTTTTGATCAACTTTGTATTTTCTTTCGTTTGCTATTGCCTTTTTTAAGTACCGATTTATTTTTTTATGGATAAATCATTCCTTTATAAATCTTATTGCTTCTTGTTTAAGTTTAAGTATTTCTCATGTGATATATAGTTTTTCAAGACTTGATAATATAAGTTTAATTTGTTTGTCTGTTTTTATTTTTTCTAGTTCTTTTTCTACTTCTTCTTTTGTTTTTCATTCTAGTTCTCTTATGTTTTTTCTAGAAAGTCATTCTTTTATAGTTAAATCTTTTAAGAATTGAGATTGTCTATCTACGATATCTCTAGTTGTATTTCTTTTTATTATAAGTATTGATGCATCATCATCAAAGTTTGTATTTCATCATTTATATTTTTTTACTTCATCAATTATATGAGAGTACATTATAGGAATTCTTTCTTCTTTACTTATCTCACATACTTTTTTGAAAATTTTTGCAAGTCAATCTACTCATAAAAGTTCATTTTCAGTATTTCTTGATTCTACTATTCAATCACTATATATCATAACTATATCTCAATCTTCTACATTTAACTCACGAGATTTGATATGAGTAGGATCATTTATAAGTCTTATTCAAGCTGCTAATCATCAAGCTATAAGTTTTTCAACTTCTTTTGTTTTGTTTCTGTATATAAGTATAGGTTCGTGTCACATTCAAACATATCTTAAAGTATTTAGATTTTTTTTCTCAACTTCAAAAAATATTCATGTAATGAAGTTTCTACTTTTTAAATCTTGTTTTAATCAGTTATTTACTTCAAACACAAGTTGTTCAAGTATGTTATTTCTAGAGTAACTATGAAAAAGTCTAGTTAATAGTGTGATAATTAATCAAGCTTGAATTCAATGTCATGTTGCATCTCAAAGGAAAAATTTATAAGTATTGTTATCTTCAGCAAATCAAAATGTATCTCATGATATTTTGTCTTTTCATAAAATCTTTGCGAAAAAATCATATCAAAGTAATTTATCGTTGTCTATTTCTTTTATAAGTCATACATGGATATTTTCTAATTTTCTTTTTTTTGCTATTTCATCTATTTCTTTTTGACTTTCAATAAGCATAGTTACTTCATCAAGTAACTTTTTTTCTTTAAGTTTGGCTTGTACTTTTTTGTATATATTGAACTTTTCAAATAAACTTGTTAATAAAAATTTATTATTAACTTTTTTTTCTTTAACTTCATCATTATTATCTTCTATAATATTTGTTTTTTCTCAGATAAGTTCAAAAGCTTCATCTTTTGCAGATTTTTTTGCTTTTTTTTCTTCCTCTTTTATTTGTTTTTCTATATTTTTTTGAATTACAGCTTTCCATTTGTTATAAAACTTTATAACACTTGTATTTTCCTTGTTATCGTTTAAAAAGTTTGTTACAAGATCTAGAGCTTCATAATTCCTTCTAGCTCATATTAGTTCATCAAGTTTTCATTTTACTTGAATAAATTTAATTTTGAATTTTTCAGCTTCTTTTTTTGTATTGTATTTTATTTCTTTTTCTTCTAGAGCATCTTTAAGTTTTTCAATTCTGGCTTGTCTTTTTTTAAATATTGCTGTTTGTTTTTTTCTTTCTTTTTCAAGAGGGATTTTACTTATAAGTGATTTATAAGCTTTTTCTTCTTTTTCTTCTATTTCATCTAGTCATAATTTTGCTTTTTTCCAATCTTCAGTATCTATAAAAAACACTATTCATTTAATAGCTCATTCAAAATCTTTAATATTTTGAGTATTTAATTTTTCTTTCTTTTTTCAAAATAAACTTGCAAAAAATGATTTTTTTTCTTCAGTTTTATTTTCTTCATTTGTTGTTATTTCATCAGATGATTTTTTTACTTCTTCGATTATTGTAGTATTTTCGATTTCATTATTTTTTTCTGTTATAGTATTTTCTATTGTTTTGATTTTATCATCTGTTTTAACTTCTTCTATAACTGCATTTATCACTTTTTCTTCATTTATTTCTTTTTCTTCTTTCTTTTTTCTAAATAATCAGAAAAAACCACCTTTTTTAGGATTAGTTAGTTTTTCATCAGTTTCATTAACTCTTTCTCTTTCTAAATAATCTTTTTTTTCTATATCTTTCTCTATTTTTATTCCTTCATTTGTTTCATTTTCTATTTTTTCTTCTATTTGTTCTTTATTTTTTTTGAATAGCGAAAATAAACCATTTGTTCATGATTTATTTTCAACTTTTTTTATTTCCTCTGGAGTATTTAAAATTTCTATTTTTTCTTTAGGAATCAATTTTAATTCCTTTACTTTCTTTGTCATTCTCTAAAGTAGTAACTAAATAAGTTTTAAAGATTCTTCAATAGTAGTTTCTCATAGTGCAGATTTTATCAGTGCATCTTGCAAGATAGTTATCATTCAATGTTTTTTTGCTTCTTCTGTCATCTCATTTGCTGAAGCTTCTCTGATAATCATTTCTTCCATATATGGTTCCATTATCAGTACTTCATGAACTCACATTCTTCATTTATATCAAGTATTGTTACATTTTTCACATCATTCTCATTCATAAAAAACTAAACTATCTACTTCAGATTTATCCATTATTGGGTATAATTGTTCTTTTACTATTTTTAAAATATGTTCTGGTACAACTTTTTCTTTTTTACAGTGAGTACATATTTTTTTTACAAGTCTTTGACTTATTACCATTCTCATTGCAGAAGATAAAAGAAATGTTTCAACCCCCATGTTTATAAGTCTTTGTACTGTTGCTGTTGCAGAATTTGTATGTATTGTAGATAATACAAGATGTCATGTAAGTGCTGCTTCAACTGAAAGTGTTGCTGTTTCCTTGTCTCTGATTTCTCATACCATTATGATATCAGGATCTTGTCTAACTAGTGATCTTAGTCAAGTAGCAAATGTAAATCATATATCTGGTCTTACTTGAGATTGATTTACATAATCGATTTGGTATTCGACTGGGTCTTCAAGAGTTGATATATTGTACTCTAATGGATTATAGTTTTTTAATACTCAAAATAATGTTGTAGATTTTCATGATCATGTAGGTCAAGCTACCAATATTATTCAGTAACTACTTTTTAGAGCTTCTCTTACTTTTTCTAAATTTGAATCAATAAATCATAGTTTATCAATACTAGTTAATGTAGCATCTGGTTTCAGTATTCTCATTACTACCTTTTCTCAATAAGAAGTGGGTAGTGTCGAAACTCTTATATCTATATTTTTTCATTCTTTTTCATAATTGTATATTATTTTTCAGTCTTGAGGTTTTTTGTTTTCATCTATTTTAACCCTACTTAATACTTTTAATCTAGTAATAATAGGAGATATATTATCCTTATCTATTTTATCTACAATTACAAAGTCTCAATCTTGACGAAATCTAACGAGTAAAAAATGTTCTGTTGGTTCTATGTGTATATCTGATGCATTTCTATCTAAAGCTTTTGAAAATAGTCAATTAACATAATCAACTACATCTCAGACTGTTCTTTTCATTTCAGTTTTTTCTAGAATTTCTCTATTATCTAACATTTTTTATCCAATTTATGAAATATTATATTGATTATATGATATCATATTTATACTTAAAATTACAAATTTTTAGCTTGACTTTTTAGTTATTTTGATGTTTAATCGAATTATTTTTTCATTTATTCCATTATTTCTTTGAAAACAAAAAAAACTTAATTAATTTAATTAAGTTTTTTCGTAATGATTCTTTATTTTTTGATATAAATTTCAGTTAAATGTTCCTTTATTTTTTTATCTACCTTTTCTTGAACTTCTTTTTTTAGAACTTCTTTTAATCAATCTTTTGAATAAGTATTTCAATTATAAGAATAAACAACATCTCAGTTTGGAAGAGATATTATTTCTGCATTTACAGAAAGCCATTTTTCTTTTATTACTTCTT
This sequence comes from Candidatus Altimarinus sp., assembly GCA_020724225.1. Lineage (GTDB taxonomy): Bacteria > Patescibacteriota > Gracilibacteria > BD1-5 > UBA6164 > Altimarinus. Next base: position 14,543 of record DYHI01000019.1, read on the forward strand.
GATTATCTTTTTTTTCTTCAACTGTATTTTCTATTGCTGCTTCATTATTTATTTTGTCTGTTACTCATGAATTAGTTAAATCTGAAATTTTAGTTCAAGTTAAGCTATATTCATCTTTAAATCAGACATTTTCATCTATATTTCAAGAGTTTGATATATTTATATTTGAGTTATTTTCCGTTGATTTATCATTAATAGAGTTTGTAGGAATATAAACTGGTTTTTTTCATATAGCATATAAAATACTTGCTTTATAACTGTTTAATGAATGATTTTCTGGATCAATAATTCATAAAAATGTAATAGTTAAAACTGTCATTCAAATTAACCCAAAAACTAATGATGTTCTTGTTTTTGGAACAAATCTCATAGCTTTTATTCTTTGTAATATTGTTCTTTCGTTTCTATGAAAATCAGAATCATAATTTGCAAAAATTTCTTCTTCTGGAGTTATTTTTCTCTTTATCAATTCACTATCAATAACAGTTTTTTCTTTATTAATAGGTTCTTCTTTTTTTGTGTTAATTGTATTTGTTTTTTTTGATAGTGATATTAATGCTTTTGTTTCTTTTTTTACTTCGGCAACAGCCTCAACAACAGGAGTATCGGCAACAGCCTCAACAACAGGAGTATCGGCAACAGCCTCAACAACAGGAGCATCGGCAACAGCCTCAACAACAGGAGCATTGGCAACAGCCTCAGTATCATCTTTTTTAATTTTTAATGATAGTTTTTTGATAGGAGGAGTTTCAGAAGATATATTTTCTGAAACAGGAATAATTTCTTCTTTTTTTTCAGGAGTTTTATTATTTAGTCATAATTTCAGCTTTATTGTAGGCATATATTTATGTTTATTTTTTAAAGTTCTATTAAATAATAATATATTTTTAAAAAATAATCAAATTTTTGTCAAGTTTTTTACTATGAATAAAAAAAGATGAATTTTTATTCATCTTTTTTGGGATTAATTAGTTACAATTTATATTTATTAAAGTTCATACTGAATTGATTATTTGATATTCTCAACTTCAGAAGAATTTTCAATCATCAATTATTTCCTGACAACTTCTATAATCTATATTTTGCCAAAAAACTTTTTCAGGATCATTTAATACTCACAAAAAATTAGATCAATCATTTTCTGCATCGTATGGACTTACAAATGTATATGGAATATTATGAATTCAATTATCAAATACGAATTTATCTCTATTTGTTGTACCATCTCAAAGTCAATTTTTTATCTCTAAATTAGTCGTTGAATTGATAGCCAAAATCAAAGTTGGAATTATGTTTTTTGAAACTGATTTGTAATCTCCAGCTAGAATAGCAGTATATGTATTATTATTTTCAAGAGTTCATGCTATTTGAAATTCTTGTTTATTATTTGTAATAGAATAAAAATAAGGAATTTTTATATAAGGATCTTTAGGTATACTATCAATTGTCGACATATAAACTGTATCATCTAGTCTTCATTGTTGTGCAATTGTTGTTCAACTAAATAGTATATTTATAGAACTTCAAGGATTTGGATAAACTGCTCTTTTTTGTTTGTGAAGTTTTAAAGAAGAAGTAATACTTGCAAAATCAGACTTCCTTTCAGTATCTCTTGCATCTGATAGATGGTTAGAATAAGAATAAAATCATAAAGTAGATAGTATAACAAGAATTGTTATAGAAACTATTATTTCTATAAATGTAAATGCTTTATTTTGTGAATTCATATTTGTTATAGTTAAAATAAAATTAATATTTTTTTTGGGTTACATTAACATTAATTACATTGTCAAAGTTTGCTAAATCTTTTTTTTCTAGGATTATAACTCTTTCATAAATTTCTCATGAAAAAGTTGAAATATTTATATTTTCTCAAGTTTTATCTATATATTTGTATTGTTCATTTGAACTTCATGTAAAAATAGTAAACTCTTTATTTAGAGTATCTTTATATAAATAAAAACTTTCTCACTCGTTTATTTGACTTAGATTTAGTTTTTTTACAATAGTTAGTGAATTGTCTTTTATGAGATTTATATTTGATTTTGTTTCATAGTCTGAACTTACATCATCACTATATGAAATTATGTTTACAATTCACATTATCACAAATCATAGTATTGAAACTGCAATAATTATTCAAATAAGACTTTCTCAGTTTATATTTTTTTTAATCATTTTGCAAAAAAATAACTTTAAGTATAATCTTTGAAAATTATATATATTATTTTAAATAATGAAAATTTTTAGTAAAAAATCTTGATTTACATTTGTAGAGATACTTTTATCTACAGCTATTTCTATAATAATTTTAATTTTTACATTTTCTTTTTTAGCTGACAGTATAGATAATTTAACTAGATCAGAAAATAAAGTGAAGATTTTGTCAGAAACTTATGCAATAAGTGAAGTAATAAACAGTTATAAAAATGTATATTTAACAGGAGGCTTACTTTTTGATAAAACTTATGAATCTTGAAATGATATATTATTGTTGAAAGATTTATCTTGAAGTTGAGGAGTAATTTTTTGAGTTATAGATATGGAAACTATGAAGTTTGAAACTTGATCAGTTTATAATCAATATAAACATAAAGTATTTTGATATAAAGAATTATCAATAAATCAATTAAATTTAATTAATTCAAATTCTGGGGTTGTTTATAACTGGACTTTTACAAATGATCATCTTTTTACATTTCCTGTAAAATCTTTTCAATTAGATTATTACAATTCAGGTATCATCTGGGATTTCAATTTAGAGGTTTTGATGAATTATAATGCAGCATTTTCAGGCCAATTATGGAATCAAATACCAAGTTCATCTTATGATTTATTTAAACTTAATTTTACTTTTTAAATTGTTTTAATGAAAATTAATAAAAAATGAATTATTCTCATATATGTACTTATACTTATAAATGTAGCACTTGTAATGGCTTTGGTTGTTTTGAATAGTACAAATGTATTACTTACTGATTGAAAATATCAAACAATAGATAGGGAATTACATCAAAAAATTATATCTGATTGAAATAAATATATAAATTATCAATTATCCTTGAATCAAGATTGAATTTGATATGCTGATGATGTTCGTTGTCCAAATAGTATAACAATGAGTTGAAATACTATGATGACTTCATGAATTACATCTCAACTTACATATAGTGGGTCTACATTTTTTTGTTCTTGAAGTTATAATTCATCTCCTTTCAATTTGTTTTTTAACTCTGAATATAATGCTTTTTTAGCTGCATCATATAATAACCTGACAATTTGACTTGTAACTAATTGATCAAATATAGAATGATCTTCAAAATTTTTAGATGATGATCAAACTTTTATGTCTTTTGCAATTACATCATATGCTTGAACTGATTCTTATGATGACAATTTCAATAGTGATGATTATAGAAGTTCCTCAACTTGATCAATAGAATATCCATGATGATACTTGGATAACGATGATTTGTGAAGAAAAGTTAAATACGGATATATAACATCAAAAGACACTTATGAAAATATTTTTTGGAACAATTTTGAGACAAATGCATATATAGAAGCAAATCCAAACAATACTTGATCTTTAAATCAAAATATATCTATAACAGAATCATGAAGTGTATTTTTGGAAGTGGATAAAAATTTTTCTTTGAAGTTAGTTATGTTTGATAGAAGTCGTTATACAAAGTTTATCAGAGAATTGGTGCAAACTTGAACATATCTATCTTCTTGAACTATACAGGCATGAAGCGGATATATACAAATCTTATGATGAGCTTTGAGTTTAACTTGATGAATAGATATAAATACTACCTTTTTCAATTTCAAAGACAATGATTATGCAATATTTTTGTCAAATGCTACAAATTCTACACTTTATTATAGATTAAGTGCAAAAAATCCATTATTAAAAGATGTATATATAAATCCTATAAATGACTCATTTTCAGATCAAATAAAATATATGTGAAATAGTATAATTACTAGTTCTTGAAATATCTATATATGAAAACAATTTGAGGTTTTATGATTAAAGACTTTAGCAACTGTAAGTAATCCATTAAATTATTGTGCTTCAAATCCTATATGTTCACCTACATGATGTACACTTACAACATGAACTCCAACAAGTCCAAATCAATCTTGGGTAAAAGATGAAACAAACTGTGGGTTTACATGTAATGCAAACTACAGTTGAGCTAATTGTGAAACATATACTCCACCAGCATTTTCTTGTTGAGATACAGTATCTGCATGATGATATACATATACTACATTATTATGACCAGACTGAAAATGTTGGACATCTACAAATATGAAACATTGAACAATGTTAGTTAATGAATCAACTATTCCATCAGATATTAATACACTAGAAAAATGGTGTTATAATAATGATGTAAATATATGTAATACTGATTGAGCACTATATACTTGGGCTGAAGCTATGTGATTTCCAGAAAGTTGTAATTCAAGTATTTGTGCACAATCAGAAGATACTTCAAAGTCTGTGTGTTGAGCTTTATGATCATGATGGAATCTGCCTACTGATGCACAGTGGTATAATTTGGAGAATCTTTCTAAAAATATATGAGAAGCTTGTTCTTCTAGTAGATCATCTTGGGAATGTTTAGGGGCATGATGGACTTGAAATAAATTATCTTGATTGGTATCAGTATTGCCTTGAACTAGAGATAATGGTGATTTTTATGTAGGTTTATGAACTGATTGATGACGGTGGTCAACTTTAGAAAATACAGATATTAATTCGTGGACTCGTTACTTAATTTCATCTAATGATACGATTCGTCGTTATTATAGGAATAAAGAGCGTTGATTTTCTATAGTATGTATCAAGAACTAATTTATACTTTACAAAAAACATTTTTTTCATAAACTGCTTTTATATACTTAATCGATTCTGAAAAATTTGAAATAAAATCAAAAATAATTTCTTGATTTTGGTAGATTCAAAATTTTGGAAAAATAGAAAGATTTTTATTTATTTAAAAAATCGGAAATCAATTTTACCTTCTGTATATAATATTATTATTACTTAAACTTTCTTATGGATCCCGTCTATTTTATTACTTTTTTTATTTTACTTTTATTGTCTTGATTTTTTTCTTCTACAGAACTTGCTATAATGAGTACTCCAAATCATAAAGTTGAGTCACTTATAAGAGAATGAAGATTTTGATCAAAGGTTTTGAGATCAATTAAACAAAATTCAGATAGACTACTTATTACAATTCTTGTATGAAACAACCTAGTAAATACTACGATGGCTACATTGGCTGCTTCGATTAGTATATGAATTGCTGAAACTTCTTGAATAGAACAATCAATGGCAATTTGAATTGCGACTTGATTAATTACATTTCTTATATTAATGTTTTGAGAAATTATACCTAAAAGTTTCGCAGTAAAAAATGCTACTTTTATATCACTATATTCAGCTCATATATATAAATTTTTGATTTTTATGTTGTATCCATTGGTTATTATCCTTGAAACTATGGTAAAGTTGTTTACATGAAAAAATAAAGCTCATATAATAACAGGTGAAGAAATAGAAACTTTTATAGATATGTGAAAAGATAGTGGGACTTTGGATGAAGAAGAACATGAAAAATTAAAAAATATATTGGATTTTTCTGACACCACAGTTGAAGAAGTTATGGTTCCAAGAGTAAATATGAAAGCTATTGATTGAGAATCTACAGTTGAAGAAGCATTTGATTATTATATAGAAAATAGTTATAGTAGAATACCAATTTATACGGAAACAATTGATAAAATAGATTATTTTTTCACTGTTAGAGATCTAATAAAAGCAAAAGAATCATGACTTCTAAATACAAAAGTAAAAGATTTAGAAACAATAAAACAAGTTATCAAAGTTCCATTAAATCAAAGAGTTGATTCTGTGCTAAAGATATTTCAAAAATCATACAAACATATGGCAATAGTTATAGATGAGTATGGTTGAGTAGCTTGACTTGTAACACTTGAAGATATAATTGAAGAAGTTTTTTGAGAGATAAGAGACGAGACGGATAGATGAGAAGCTGATGAGATAAAAAAAATATGAAATAATACATATTTGATAGATCCTAGTATAGTTATAGATGATATACTTGATGAATATAATTTATCTTTTGAAGATATATGAATCGAAGAAATGGAATTTTCTGGTGAAACAGTTAGTTATCTTATAACACATACTTTAGAAGGATTTCCAAATTTATGAGAAAGTATAAAGTTTTGTGTAAGAGATAATTCTGAAAATAAAAAAGAATGTAAAAAAGATATATTGGAATTTAAAGTAACTAAATTTGATTGAACAAAAATAAATGAGGTTGAAGTAAGTAGAAAATCTAATTTACAATAATTGAATCTCTAATTTCAATTCTTTTGTCTTTATCATGAAACTTCAGCATATCGTCATTTATAATCACTCAAAAAGGTTTTCATAATTTTATGAAAGCTTTTTTTGTTTTTGGTAAAAATATTGATTTCAGGATTTTTTCTAGAAGATTTAAAATGACACTTTGTCATTCCTGTTTTTGCCACCTTGATGAGGGGAATCTCACTATCGATGGAGCAGCTCCAGGGGATGTTATTTTTGTTTCTTTTGATTTGTAATTCATAATTGTTAATTCGTAATTAATTTCAACCCACTTACTATTTTCCTCTATAAATAATTCATAAGTGTTATCATGATTTAATATTGGAATAAGATAATTAATCCAATTGTATAAGTATATGTCATTTTCAATTGCAATATTTTCAAAGTTTAGAACATTGGTTGTACAAAAAAAGCTTATGCAAAATCTACCTTCATGAAATTTTGAAGTCTTTCTAATTCATAATATTTGGAAAACAAAAGTGATAAAAATTCTTACAGTCCAAAGTCTGTTAGGGGAAGTAACTATAAATAAATCTATATCAGATTCACTGTTTGCACTATTCATCGAAATACTATTTCATATGGCAATCATTTTTAGACCAGGAATCCATTTTACATATCTAATATATCTAATAGTTTTTTCTATTAATTTTTTTTCTATATCTCATGGATTATCTTTGATATTTTGCAATTTTTTGAACTTTTCTTGTTCTATTTTTGAAAAAGATAACATTTTATATATCTAATTAAAAGGTATGTGTCATTCCTGCGAAGGCAGGAATCTACTTTATATTATACACTAGTGAAATATTATTTATTCTATACAATATAATACAATTTAGACTTACTTTTTGGTTCCAAAAAGTAACAAAAAGAATTTAAGAGTATGAATCTTCGCAGATGAACCTAAAATGTATAGTGTGTCGTTTTATGGCGAAGTCATACCCTTAAAAATCCCTATGATACACATCGAAAATGTTTTACATTGTTTTTATAACTACACAATCTTAAAATACGAATCTGGAAAAACTACTTTGTAGTCCATAAAGTTTTCTTTGAAATCAGTATATCATTGTTGATCTCAGGTCATAAATTTATCTCTTAAGTGATCAAAATTTATGTATTTAATATTTTTTTCTAGAGAAGATTTAAACCAATAATCAATTAATCAAGTTCAAGCTTGATTTTGTTTTCATTCTTTAGTAATAAATGATACTAGATGTGCTGAAGAATTTCAGTTATAATCAAGTACTGCAAGTCAAGCAATAGGGGAATCTCACAGGAAACATACAAAATTTCTTATTTCTCACTTTTCATCTAGATTTGAAGCATCTTTGTGGTATTTCATAAATGCTCATTTAAAAGGTTGTGAAATTTTAGCTTCTTTATATATTTTCTGAAAATCAAAGGTATTTAACTCTTTTATAGTTAAATCAGGATTTGCCAGAAACTTCTTTCTTGCTCTTTTTGCTCTTTCTTTCCATTTTTTGTAGTAATCTTCTGTTTCTAGTATAGTAAATCAAGTTGTCGTGAAGTAGGAGTTTATAAGTAATCTTTTCCATCATCTAGGTATATCAATTCTAGTATAAGGAACCCAGATTACAAATCATCTTTTAAATCAATTTTGTTTTAATTTGACTATATTTGGTTCCTCATCTATTCTTTCAAATTTAGCAACATTAAATATTCATAATATACTTTTTAGCCATCAAAATTGATTATATCAAACTGGTATTGTTTTTAGATTTGATAATTCTAAATATTTTTTATAAATAGGTGATGAAGTCCTATAATATAAATGATCTTTAGGGATTTCTTGACGAGTAATAAGTTGCATAGATAAATAATAGATAATAGTGAATAATTAATAATTATGGAATATCTTTTAAAATTATTAATTTGGAGTAGTATATTTATATGCAATGAAAAGTAAATGTTAGTTTTTATAGAGATAAAAGATAAGAAATAAAAAATAATAGATAAAGTTTTTTGACTATAAATATAAAATCATATAATCTATTTGTTATTTGTTATTTGTTATTTGTTATGCGCTATCTCTGTACAAACTGTTCTTACATATATGATGAGGCTATATGAGACGAAGAGGAATGATATAATCCAGGTGTAAAACTTTATGATATGCAGGATATTTTTGTATGTCCTGTTTGTTCTGAGTGAATTGACACTTTTCAAGAAATAAAGGAAGAAATAAATTTTATAGAAAATATAGAAAATATGACTGGAGTTGAGGATGAACATTATCCAGTTATAGAAGAAGCTGATTCTAAAATAAAAGTAAAAGTAGGGAAAGATGAATTACATCCTGGCTTGGCTGAACATTATATAACAAATATATCACTTTATGATGAATATGGAGATCTAGTAGAAGAAAAATTTTTAAATTCGACAGACGAATGAACTGTTGTATTTGATAATTACGATTTAGATGAATATGAAGTAAGGATAACTTGTAATTTGCATTGAGTTTGGAGTCTCGGGAAACAAAAAAGAGAAGAAATTTAGATTTCTTCTCTTTTTTGTTATACTCTAACTGTACATCTACTTATTCAATTAAAATTCATTCAAATTCATCATTTTTCAAGTGCCTCAACTGTTTTTTCTCAAATAGTTAATCATTTAGAATGTGTTTTAAAGTCATCAGAGCTTATGATAATATATTTTCATGTATATTCATCAGTTTCATTTGTTGTTCTTGATTTTTCAAGCATATGTAAAATATAACTAGGAAGAGTTTTTGAAAACATTTGATGTAATACAACTAAAAAGATCTTTTCTCAAGTTCTTATTTTTATAACTCTTGCATTTATATCATGTATAACTCTGGTTGTTTTATTTCAAGGACAGAATCAACTTATTTCAACTTTTTGAGTTTCAGATATTGAAAATCATCAAATAGTAAAATCTACAAAATCTTTTGTTTTAACTAAACTTAATTTTATTCAAGTAGATAAATCTGATATTGGAATTTCATTTGCTTGAGTTATTTCTCAACTTACAGTGAATTGTTCACTATCTTTTAATCAGCTATCAAAAGATAATCATATATTTTTATTTTCTGTCATATATATTTAAAATTAAGATATAATCTCCCCTCTACAAGTTCAACTAATTCATTTGATATTAATTCATTTAACTATAGCATTAAGTGTCTCTTTTGTAATTTTTACACTTCAATTTTCTTCGAAACTACTAAAATTAATAACTTGAAATTCTCAACTAAAAACTCACTGAGAATTATTTCCATCTCAATACCAAAATCTATTTTTAACCAATATGTATAATATATATGGTTCAATTATAGGATTATTTGGAAATTGTAATATAGTTAATAATAACTTTTCTTTATATGAAAGTAAAGTTGCCTGAAATATATAGTTTGAATCATTTTCATTATTGTGCATTAATCAAAATTCATTTTGATATTTTCAATTAACTATTAAAAAAACTAAATCACCACTTTTTTTAATTTCAAATGCGACATCTCAATCTAAATCATCAACTTCAATAATTGGACTACTCATAGTAACTCATTCAAAAGATGATTGTGTTCAGTCAAATTTTGAAGATAAAGATAGTTCCATAGGTGTAAGAGTATCCATTTTTGAAAATTT
>DYHI01000020.1 GCA_020724225.1 Candidatus Altimarinus sp.
ACTCATTTACTTTTTATAACTTCAAATGATGAAGAATTGAAAGATATATAAACTCATGAAACTTGTTCTCATGCCATTCTTTCTGCTTCTTCCAAAGATTTATCTAAATTATTTTTAAATTCTTCCATATCAAGAATATTTCATTTTCTTATCGCATTTGATGAAGATATACCAACTCATAAAACATGGAAATCAGATGTATTTTCAGCATCAAATCTTCATATGACAGTTCTTATTTTTGAACTTCATATATCAATAGATGTTATAGTTCACTCATGGCTCATAATTTTTTGTTGTTAGTTTTTAATGTTCTAATTTTGTATACAGATTTTTACTGTATTAGTAAAGGTTTTTGTATTTACTATCAGTATTTTTAACCTACAAATTATATTTACTCTTTCCCCTTTTACAAAAGTACTTAAAAAAGAAATGTTAAAAACTAAAAAACAATCAAGTTAAAAGCAAATTATAATATATTATTTATTTCCCTATTGATTTTTTGCATAAAAAAAACATTTATGATAATATTTAAATAGATTAGTTTTTTAAAAATATTGCAATGGAACTAATAAAAAAATTTAAAAAATTTATAATATCAAATATTGTAAATATAGCTGTATTACTAGTAGCACTTTCAAATATAATTTTGTTAAGTCTATTTTTAAATACATTTTTAAATTTGGACAAAATACTTCAAATATCGATATGAAGTATAATAATGATTTTAGAAAGTATTATTGTTATGTATTTTATAAATCTTTTTTATAAAAAACCTATTATAAACTTGGTATACAACATCAAAAAAGCACTACTTACAAAGGAACAAATAAATCTACAAAAATCATTAAATCCAGATATAAGTTACATAAATAATTTTTTAAACAGTTTTAAAAATATCAAATCAGACTTTTTGAAATGAAAGGAAATAAAATGAGAAGTTGAACTTGCAAAAGAAATACAAGAAAAACTACTAAATAAAAAAATAACACCACCACCTAGTTTAAATATAGTTGCAAGATCTAAACCTATGTGAGAAATATGATGAGACAGTTATGATGTTATACAAAGTTGAGATAATTTTTACATATATGTATGAGATGCAACTTGACACTGAGTTTGAGCATGATTTATAATGGTTATGGTAAATGCTCTTATAAGCTCTATGACAAAAGTATTTATATCATGAGCTCCTATTATTACAAAAGTAAATGAAGTTTTGAAACCTAGAGTAAAAGCAAATCTACTTATGACATTGCTTTTAGTAAGGTGGAATGAAAAAGAAAAAAGGTTATTTATGACTGGAGCATGACATGAACATTTAATTATATACAAGGATAAGTTAAAAAAATGTTTCAAGATTAAATCTTGATGACTAGCTCTAGGTATGATAAAAGATATAGAAAAAATGATAAAAGAACAAGAAATACAATTTGAAGAAAATGATATCATAGTTCTTTATAGCGATTGAATAACAGATTCAATAAACAGTAGAGACACTTCTGAAATAAAAGAAAGATTTTGAGAAACAAGATTAATTCAAGCAATTGAATCTTCCCCAAAAGCAAAATGAAAAACATACAAAACTGCAACAAGTGTTTTTAACAACATAACTATTGAATTATCAAAATTTATGTGATATAAACATACACAAGTTGATGATATGACTCTTGCTACAATACAATACAAACCAAAAGATTATGACTTAAATAATGATTTCTCAACAGATATAAGTGAAGAATTTATAACAGAATGGAAATGGTAGAAATAGTGAAAAGTTAATAGTTAATAGTGACTTAGACTAAAACAAAAAAACTGAAAAGAAAAATTCTTTTCAGTTTTTTTGATAATCTTTTTTATATAAAAAAAGGGGGGTACCCCCCTTCATCGGTTGGAGCTAACCAACCTCATATCCTCGAAGGGCTTTTGATGCCCTATCCTCCCTTTTAGAGGGATTTTTTTCAGAACAACAAAAAATTGACTTGAGAAATTTGATGAATCTCATCTCTATCCCCTTGCAAAATCAACAAGTTCTTTGCCTTCGTCCACGGTCGAAACCGGGACTTCTCTCTTTAAAAAACTTGCAAACCAATTAATCAATTTCATCATCCCCTCCAGGATTATTCCCCATTCCCTCAAATATAAAGCACAAAATGTACTTTACACGGAGACTAGAGAATTCGCAATTATATAGAACTTTTTTTATTGTCAAGTCGATTTTTTGAAAAAAATATATAATTAGTTTCAAAAAATAAAATAATAATTATAATTAATCAAAATTCTTAATTTTTAATTCGTAATTATAACAACTCGTGGCTACTCAAGATAAATTAATAGAACTAGTAAAAAAAAGATATCCTTGAGATATTTATGGTTTTGATAATAAAGATATCAAAAAAGGTGATGTTAAAAAAACTGATAAAAGTGAAGAAAAAGTGATACTAGAAGCAGAAAAAGAATACAAGGATGCACTAGCTTATATAAAAGATATCATATCTCCTGCATTTATGAAAATTTATCCAGATAAAATAAGGATAAATGATACTTTTGCTAAGACTTTTTTTGTATATGCCTATCCAAATTTTTTAGAATGAAATTGGTTATCTCCTGTAATAAATTGGGATGTTAAATTTGATATGAGCCTTTATGTATACCCTATTGAATCAGCTTTTATACAAAAATACCTTAAAAAAAGACTTACTCAATTGTACTCTGAAAGAAGTATAAATGCGGAAAAATGACTTATAAATGACCCAGCTTTAGAAGCTCAAATACAAGATGTAGAAGAACTTAGACAGAAGCTAACTAGATGAGAAGAAAAATATTTTCACCTTTGAGTTTATATAACTGTGTATAGTGATAATGAAGAAAAATTAAACAAAATCTGAAAAGATATAGAAACAATTCTAGCATGAAGAAATGTACTTCAAAAACAAAGCTTTTTAAGAGCTGAACAATGATTTATATCAACATGACCTTTTGCCCGTGATGAATTGGCAGTATATAGAAATATGTCTACAGGTTGAGTTTCTACAACTTTTCCTTTTTCTTCATCTACATTAAGTCATGATGATGGAATACTTTACTGAGTAAATACACATAATAACTCACTTATACTTTTTGATAGATTCAAAACAGAAAATGCAAATATGTGTGTATTTGCAAAATCTGGTTCTTGAAAATCTTTTGCTGTAAAAGTAGAGATACTTAGAAGTTTGATGATGTGAACTGATGTAGTAGTAATAGATCCTGAAAATGAATATAAAACTCTTGTTGATACAGTATGATGAGGATACCTAAATGTATCTTTAAATTCAAACCAAAGAATTAACCCTTTTGATTTACCACTTTGACTAAAAGATCAAGAACTTAGACCTTGAGACTTGCTTAGAAATGCAGTTATAAATCTACTTGGACTTATGAATCTGATGTTATGAAAGATGACTGTTGAGGAAGAATCAATAATGGAAAAGGCTATAATTGCAACTTACAGTTTAAAATGAATTACTCTTGATGATGATAGTGCAGAATGAAAAGAAGTTCCAATTATGAAAGATTTACAATGAGTTCTTGAAACTATGGATTGAGCTTGAAGTCTAGTAAAAAGAATTGAAAAATATACTTCTTGAATCTTTTCTTGAATTTTTAGTCAACCAACAAATATAGATTTACAAGAATGATTACAAGTATTTTCAGTTAGAGATTTGGATGAGATACTTAGACCAATAGCTCTTTATGTAATAATGAACTATATCTGGAATAAAATAAGAAGTTCATACAAAAAAAGAATGCTTGTAATAGATGAAGCTTGGAATTTGATGCAACATGAAGATAGTGCTAAATTTTTATTTTGACTTGTAAAAAGAGCAAGAAAATATTGATTAGGAGTAACAACTATAACTCAAGATGTTGAAGACTTCTTAACAAGTCCTCAATGAAAACCAATAGTAACAAACTCTTCTATACAATTACTATTAAAACAATCACCTGCATCAGTTGATGTTTTACAAAATATATTTAAACTAACTGAACAAGAAAAATATATCTTACTGAATTCTTCAGTATGACAATGACTTTTCTTCGCTTGAACTGAACATGTTTGAATACAAGTAATTGCTAGTTTTTATGAAGAACAAATTGTTAGTAATAGTAAAAAATAAAATATATATTTGTAAATAGCAGTTTTTTGTAAAATAACACTAAATAAGGTATAATAAAAGTACCTTATTTTTTTATGTAAAATTATGAAAAAAATCATATTAATTATATCTTTGATGTTACTGCTTTCTTCTTGTTTTTGGAACAAAGAAAAAAATACTTTTGTAACTGAAAATAACAATATAAATCAAAATAATATTGTAGAAAATACTATATCAGAAGATATAGAGATTATTCCTGTAACAAAAGATGTAAAAGAAATGTCTTTAGTAGAACTAAATAATTCTATGTATTGAAAAAATTGATGAGATAATATAAAACAAAAAATAGAAACTCTTAACTCTACATGAGCTAGTATAGTAGATAAAACAAAGGCAGTTTATTTAAAATCTTTTGTTTGAGATTATGAAAATGCTCTAAAAGAAAGATGAGAGTTATGTAAAACTGATAAAAATTTATGTAAAAAAGTAGATATAAATTTAACAAGTTATAGACCTACTGATACTGAATGAAATATAATTGACAATGCAGATATATATATAAATTGAGAAAAAGTATGAAATTTAAAAGCAAAAAATACTTTAAATGTATATAACAACTTTATTCATAGAGTAAAAGTATCAAAAAAATGATATTTAGATCACTACACTAAATTTTGAGTTTCAGAAAATTGACTAGATTCAGAAAGTCTAAATCCAAAATTACTCAAAGCTAATTCTATGGAAACTGTTTTTTCTGGAACTTGAATTGTAAAAAATACTTGAAATTACACTTATACTATAGAAGCTAATTCTTTTACAACATTGGATTGAAAATCTGTAGTTTGAAATGTAGATATATACTTTTTCGATATTGATTGAACTGAGTGAAATCTAAATGTATTTAACCTAGATGCATTTGATAATGAAACTCTATCATATATGGGATGATCTATGGTTACACACGGTATGCCTCTTATAAAAGCTTACAAATGAGATACTGAACTAAAAATCATAAAACCAATTTCATGAAAATGATTGATTATAAATCAAGAAAAAATGCCTTGAATGGATCTAAATAATGTTCCTAAATGAGTATATTTATGAAAAAATGAACTTGCAAAATATAATATCCCTGCCTTTTGGTGGCTAGATCAACAAAACTGAGTTTGGATATCATCAGAAATGAAAATCCTTGATAATTTATGAAATTACGAATTTCAACTTAAATAATTTAATTTCTAATAAAAAAATATGAAAAATTTAAAAAAAATAATTATATGATTAATATTTTCAAGTCTTATATATTCAACATATGCAAATGTAGATCAAACTAATCCATTTACATTTTCATACAACTGTACTGCAAGTTGATGAATACTTAATGCTGATTTCAATTTATGATGACATCATCACTATCTTAGAAGCTACAAGATAGATAAACCATGAACTATAGAAATTTCTGACCCAAAACATACAACTATATCAAAAACAACATGAATATCAATTGATTGATGTAACTATGAACCTACTTCTTGTGATGTATCAATATGGTGAAATTGGGCTATAGTTTCAAGTGATACCATAACTAAAGAGATAAGTATAAATACTACTCTAAGTGTAATTAAAAGTTGAAATACTATTACAATTGATTGAGAATGAGAAGATAATGATATAATAGTTTCTTGATTTCAAAACTATTACAACTGAAAATGAAAAAAAGTAATTATTGAGTTCTTAGCTAATGAAATAATATTGAAAGAAAAAAGAAATAATTGAATAAATCCTTTAGAAGTAATCGAAAAAATAGAATATACAAATAATACATACAATTCTCAAAAAGAATATTATTATGATTTTACAAGTAATAATAAAATTATAAAACTAAAAAGAAATGTATTTAAAAGAAGTTGAACTTGAAGTATAAAAACTAGTGAAAATCCATATGATGTTTTTTCTGCTTATACTTGACAAAATACATGAGATTGATCAGGGTTATTACCTGATAGATTATGAACTGATTGATACAAAACTGGTCTTGATTTGTGGGATTATAATCAACATAATTATACTACAACAAAAATCAACCTATACCCTGTTACACTAAATTGTAATAGTACTGAATTTTCTAATTGAACTCCATCTGATTTATCTTTTTGATCTTTTACATGAACACTTTGATGAATAGTTGAGCCAAAATTTTCATGAGATAATTTAAAAATCAATTGATTCACTCCTGATTCTTTTTGATGATTTTCAATACCTGCAACTTGATGATTAGACATATCAGGACTTGAATATGTACAAGTTTGAAAGATTGATTGAAATACACTTTGAGTAGATCAAATAAAAATCTCTATTAAAGAAAATGACTTTACAAAATCAGTAATTACAAAAAGTATTACTCCAGCTAAAATTACAAAATGATATTTTGATGAGTTTAAATGAGTTGATTTAAACTGAAATACAAAAGTTTCATGAAACTATCAAATAGTATTTTCATTTTTTAAATGAACTCAACAACTTTGAAGTGTTGAATTACCATTATTTATTTACCCAAATAATTTATCTCAAACTAATTCTAGTATAAATTTGATTAGTGCTACAAATTCTAAATATGCAAATAATTCTGATTTCTATGAATATAAAATAACTTTAAAAGATGATTTTTGAAATAGAATAAAATGACTTAATATAAATTATCTAAACCAAGATTGTTCTGGACAAAGCAATTGTAAAACTATTACAACAAATATGATTAATAATTTATGAACTACATGATCTGATGCTCTAATTGAAGAAACAACTACAACGGTAACTGATAATCAATGAAAACTTAGCTTTAAATTAAAATCATTAGCTCCTTGAGTATTTTCTGAAATATTTAAAATCACAATTAATAATTGGTATGGAACTTGAGATTCAAAAAGCATTTCTCTAAATAATTTAAATCAAACAAATAGTTTTAAAAAATTGTTTGTAGCAAATCTAAAATTATCAAGTGAAAATATATGAATTACTGAAATAATATTTTGAACATCCTTAAAATACATATTAGATGTAACACCTGTTATTTCATGAATTCCTAATTATTTAATTGATAATTTTAAAAGTAGTATAAAAGCAAGTGATGAGCTGAATTATCTTGCAACTGAAATCTCTGAAATAGAAAATTTATCTTCTGATCCAAAATTTAGTGCTACTATAAACACTTCTATTACAGCAACATCTATACTAGAAGATATATGAATTACTATATCTCCTAATCCAATTATAAAGTATACTATTTGATGAAAAGAAGTATCATATAGATTATCTAGTACAGAAACTGATTATACAAATTCAATTCCTCTAGTTATAGAAAATCCAAATGAGTTTATATGAGTACAAATAATTTGAAGTCTACAATGACAATGAAAACAAGAAGTTACATGACAAAAAGCAAATTTTTCTGATTTATCAAAACAAGATTTAAGGACATCTATAAGAAAAAATGCATACAATTACATAAAATCTATGAAAACAAATACAGTTCTTAATTGAGTAAAATATGTAAATTGAGATGTAACTATATCTGGAAACCAAGATTATGAAACTCTTGATTATGAAACTCTTGTAGTAACAAATTGAAATGTAATAATTGACTGAAATTTAAATCCTTCTAATAAAAAATTATGAATTATAGTAATCAAGGATTGATATGATACAAATACTTGATACAATTTAAAATGAAATGTTTATGTAAAACCAGGAGTATCTAAATTGAATGCCATAATTTATGCTGATTGATGATTGATAAGTGTAAATAATTCATGAGTACCATATACTACTGATGACTCAACAAGAATAAGTGACCTAAAAAATCAATTAGTAATGAATTGAACACTGTTTACTAGAAACACTATTTGATGAGCAATATATGCATGATGAAATTATAAACTACCTTGAGATAAAATTACAACTAGTTTTGATAAGGCTGTTATATATGATTTAAACTACACGAGAAGATGAAAAAATAATTGTGAAAAAGTTTCTTCAACAGATACAACATGTAAATATACTTGAGCATTTGTCATTATATATAACTCAACAGCTCAAAGCAATCCTCCAAAATTATTTAGTAACAACTAGTAAATTTTGATTCTAAAAAGCTCTCACAAATTGATGTGAGTGCTTTTTTAATACAAGTTTAATTATAAGTAAAACTGGTACCTATGTTTAGGTACATATAGTTTTTTCAAAAAATAAAACTTGATTTTTTGATTTTTTAAGTAAAATACTGCCCGTGGCTTCTACACAAAATTTTTTTATTGATAAATATATGTAATTCTCCCGAGGAAATACGAATATATGTTTATCTACATAAAAAAATAAATCAATAATTATCTTCTAATTCTCCAAAAAATGGCAAAAGCAATAAAAGCATATATTAAATTACAAATTAAATGAGGTCAAGCTACTCCAGCTCCTCCAGTGTGACCTGCACTATGACAACACTGAGTGCCTATTCCTCAATTTACTACTCAATTCAACGACAGAACAAAAGATAAAATGGGAACAATTCTTCCTGTAGTTATCACTGTTTATGATGATAAAAGTTTTGATTTCGTAGTAAAAGAGCCACCTGCATCTGTTCTTGTAAAAAATAAATTAAACTTAAAAAGTGGTTCAAAAATCCCTCAAAAAGATAAAGTTGGACACTTAACATTTGATCAATTAAAAGAAATTGCAACTCAAAAAATGCCTAACTTAAATGCTAAAGATTTAGCTTGAGCTATGAAAATCATAGATGGTACCGCTAGAGCTACTTGAATCACTTCTGATATACACGGAATGACTAAAGAAGAAGTTGCTGCTAAATTGAAATAATATAAATACATAGGATGTCATCCTCGTGCTTGACACGGGGATCTCATCTTTATTTTTTGCTCTCATCGTCTAGTGGCTAGGACGGGACCCTCTTACGGTCCAGACAGGGGTTCAATTCCCCTTGAGAGTACCAAAAATATTAATTCTAAAAGGCTAGTTTAAAAAGACTAGTCTTTTTCTTAAATTAAATTTGATTTAAATATTTATTTTTATATTATTATTTCATTACTTTTTAAAAATAAAAATATGACAGAAAATAACCAAAATGAAGAGGAAATTTTAGAGGAAAATCAAGAGAAAATTGCTGAAAAAGCAAAACACACTACCCATCAAATACCATGAAAATCTTCAAAATGACCAAGTTTTCCTAGTCCACATCAATTTTGAAAATGAAGCAATTTTTTCAATAACTCTTTTAATAAACAAAGACAATGAAGAGCTGCTTGAAGATGAAGATAAAATTTTAAAAACAAAAAAAGTAGTAATTAAATTACTACTTTTTTTTGTTTTTAAAAGGATTATGCAAGTTGTACTTTTGCAGCTTTTGGTCCTTTTTGAGATTGTTCAATTTCAAAAGTAACAGCATCACCAGGATTTAATTCATCAAAACTAACTCCAACTAAATCATTTCCATGGAAAAATAAATCTTTTTGTCCTTCTCCTTGAGATATAAAACCAAAGAATTTTTCATTTAAATTTTTTATAGTACCTTCCATAATAAAAAGTGTTATAAATATAAAATATAAATAAGAGTAATTTTTAGAAAAAGTGATTGATAATATTGAAAACTTGATTGTGATACTTAATAATTTTTGAAATTAATGAGGTTTAAATCTATGATTTTCTGTGATATATCTAAACTATTGACTAATAAAATAAACTTATTTAAATCATTATATCCAAAAATTTTATAAATGGAAATAATAATTAAATTTTTATAGCTTAAAAAATAAAACTTAATAAAATTATTCTAAATTTTGTTTATATTTACTTTTAATTATAATATCAGTAGTTTAAAATTATGTATTTTTAGCATAAAAACAGAAAATATTTTCTAATGTCATTTTATATGAATTATTACCTTGTTTTAACTTGTCCTCTTTGACTTGAAAGCCTAGCAAAAAAAGAAATAGAATTACTTTGACTGCCAATTATCAATTCTCAAGATAAACAGATAACAACAACTTATAGCGATGAAAATATAGCGAAGCTAAATCTTTGGTCAAGAATTTGAAATAAAATTTACATAGAAACAATAAAGAAAGAAAAAATTGATACTTTTGATAAACTTTTTGATTTAATTAAAAATGTAAAATGGAAAGATTTTATAATAGAAAATAATCCTATAGTGGTAAATGCTACATCTATAAATTCAGAACTTTCAAGCCTTCCTGCTATACAAAAAATAGCAAAAAAAGCTATTGTAGATAATTTATCAAATACTTTTTTAAGAGAAGATGATAATTTTGCTACAATATATGTAGAAGTAGTTTTGATAAAAGATACTTGCCAAATACTTATAGATACAACTTGAGAAGCACTTCACAAAAGGTGATACAGAAGACAAAGTGTTGAAGCTCCTCTTAGAGAAAATTTAGCGGCATGACTTGTTCTATTATCTGGATGGAGATTTAGTGAACAATTTTATGATATGTTTTGTTGAAGCTGAACTATTGCTATCGAAGCTGCAATGATAGCAAAAAACATAGCCCCATGACTATATAGAAAATTTGCATTTGAAAAGTTTAAATTTATTAAACCTTGAGTTTTAGAAATAGAAAAAGAAAAAGCAAAAGAAAAGATAATGAACAAAACTTACAATATAATAGCATCAGATCTAGATCATAATGCAATAGAAATAGCAAAAATAAATGCTAAAAATGCCCAAGTTCAAGATATAATATCTTTTGAAGAAAAAGATTTTAGAGATTATCTAAGTGAAAATATTTCTTGAACTCTTGTATCAAATCCTCCATACTGACTTAGAATTCAGAACGAAGACTTAGATAAACTGTATAAAGATATTGCTTCTATTTTTACAAAAAATAAAGATTTAAAGTGATGAATTATCACAAATTATCAATTTTGAGATTTATTAAAATATGATTATAAAAAGAGAAAACTATATAACTGATGAGAAATGTGTTATTTTTATTCTAAAGTAAATCAATTGAAAAAATAAATGAAAAAATATTATAATTTTTTGAATTGATTTTAAAAATAGAGTTTAAAACTCTATTTTTATTTTGAAAATTTTATCTTTTATGTCTAAATAAATTTTAAATGAATGTAATTCTACTATTTTTTTTACAATAGAAAGTCATAATCAAAAAGAATTCGAATCAAAGTTGAGCTTATAAAAAGCTTCAAACAACTTACTTTTTAATTCTTCTTTTATTTCAAAATCGTAGAAGTTTGAAAACTCAATACTATTTTTTGATAACTCTATATTTATTTCATTTCCATTTGAGTATTTTATAGCATTTTCAAAAAGATTTTTTAACATAGTTTTTATCAGATTTTTATCTCAGGATAATATTAATTCTTTTTTTGTTTTTTTAATTAAATTAATTTTTTTTCATGACTTATTTGAATAAAAATCAATCATTTCATCAACTAATTCATATAAATTAATTTTGTTTTTGTCTTTTAAGATCACATTTTCACTTAAAAAAAGCATACTATCAATTACTGATTTCATATTATCAATTTCTTCTAAACTAGATTCAACAGTTTCTTTATCATATCAAATTTTTAATAACTCTAAATCAGATTTCAAAACTGAGAGTGGAGTTTTTAATTCGTGTGCTATATGATGATTGTATAATTTCAAAGACTCATTATAATTTTTTAATGGAGTCAAACTTATATTTGCTAATTGATAAGCAAAAAGATAAATAAAGATTGATATAACAAAACTTAAAACAATAAAAATAAAAATTAAACTTTTTTCGTAATCAGAATGAAAGCTTATATCACGAGTAAAGTAAATATCATAATAATCATATTTTATTCTTATTACATAAAATTCTCTTTCATTAATATTTAATTTATAAATAACTCACTCTTCAAGATAATTTTTTATAAAACTATCTAAATCCATAAAATCATATATTCATCTTGTAAATATAACTTCCCCAGATTTTAAAACTAAAAAATCTTTTGTGAATTCTCTCAATGTTTCACAGTTATTTGTATTAGCTTTACATCTTATTTCCAAAGCCTTAATCAGAAAAAGTGGATCTTTTTTAACTATATTTGATATATTTACTAAATTTTTTTTCTCTGAATATAAAAATTTATGATGATGTAAAAAAATTAATGATAAAAAAAACACAACAAAAAATACAAAAACTATAAATGTAATTTTTATGGATAATTCCCTAGTTGTAGTTTTGATATCAAGCAAATTACTAAGTAATTAAATAATAAAACGACTAAATGAAAAAATATTTTCTTCACTTTATCATTTCATCATTCTAACTATTCTACTACATATCAAACTCATTTTATTGTTTTAATCAAGTCTTTTCAAAGTTTTTTTCTCAAAAAAGAAATATGAGCTTCCAAAGTTACTGATCACAAATCAAGGTTTTCTTCTTGTTCTCACCATACATGTTCCAAAATAGCAATTTTACTTTTTGGGTATGATTGATTTAAAAATAAAAACTCCAGTATCATATACTCTTTATTTCATAATTCAACTTCTTTTCAATCCTTGTATACTTTGTGTTTATCTATATCTAATTCGATATTTTTTACTTTTATATTATTTTTTATGTCTTTATCTTTTCTTTTCAAAAGTGCCTTAATCCTAGCTTCTAACTCTTCAAATTCAAAAGGTTTAGTTAAATAATCATCAACTCAAAGTGAAAACATTTCAAGTTTATCATCAAGCAAGCTATTAGATGTCAAAGCTATAATCGGAATATTATTTCCCGTACTTCTGATAAATTTAGTGAATTCTCTTCAATTTAATAATGGCATATTTACATCCAAAACGATCACATCATAATCATTTATTTTTACTTTATCCTTAGCATCTTCTCCATGAATAGCCTCTTCTGCCCTAAATCATTTCAAATTTAAGTATTTGACTATATTTTGTCTTATCTTCGGATGATCTTCAACTACAAGGATTTTCATATTTAAGATTAGAGTTTATAGATTAGAGTTTAGAGTTTATAGATTAGAGTTTATAGATTAGAGTTTAGAGATTAGAGATTAGAGTTTATAGCCCTGTCTTTTTTTAGAAGATAGGGCTATTTTTATAAAGCTATTTTACTGATTTATATTTAATAATCAATCTAAATCAATATCTGTTGATTCTAATTCATCAATTTTCATTTGAATCATATGTTGTATATGCATATAAACTGCTTTTTTAGCTGAAGTCAAAGTAGTATCAGCAAGAATTGTAGTTATTTTTGTATCAATCTTTTTCAAAATTTCTATTTTTTTTGCTGTATCTGTAACTTCTTTATCAAGTTTTTCAAAAAAAGCTGTAACTTTTGTATGAACTACTGACATTACTTTATTATTTCACATCATAGCTCAACTTCACATCATATTCCCTTTTCACATTTTATTTTTCATCATATCTCACATCTTTCATTTATTCATACAAGATCAAGACATTGTAGAACCACTTCACATTTTTGATTGTATATACTGCATTCTTTCTTCTTTAGACATATCTTTTAGATTGTCTTTTTCTTCATCAGTTAAATTTTTCATCATTCCACAAGATTTTCACATATTTCACATTTTATCATAATTCATTCATCCATGATTCATAGCAAAAGTTGATGATGTTAACACTAATCAAGCAACTAATAAAGGCAAAGTTATTTTTTTCATATTTATAAATTTAAAAAGTAAAATAATATTTGCACAATACAATATATAATATTTGTTTAAATTAAGTTTAAAAAATATTTTTTTATATATAATAGATTAAATTTATTATTTTTTCCTACAAATGACTCAAGAAATCAAAATAGACAAAAGCTGGTTGGAAGTACTAAAAGATGAGTTTGAAAAAGATTATTTTAAAAATATAAAAAAACAAATAGTAAAGGATATAGAAAATTGAGTAACTATTTACCCTAATCCAAAAAATATCTTCAATGCATTTAATACCACTCCTTTTGATAAAGTAGAAGTTGTACTTTTGTGACAAGACCCATATCACTGAGAAAATCAAGCACATGGGCTTTGTTTTTCTGTACAAGATTGAGTAGCATTACCTCCAAGTCTAAAAAATATTTATAAAGAGTTAAATGATGATTTATGAATACCTATCTCAAGTAGTGGGAACTTAGAAAAATGGGCTAAATCTGGGGTATTTATGCTAAATGCTATATTGACTGTCAGAGCTTGACTTCCAGCAAGTCACTCAAAAATATGATGGGAAACATTTACAGATAAAGTCATAAAAACAATTTCTGATAAAAAAATATGAGTTGTATTTATACTTTGGTGAAATTTTGCAAGAAATAAAAAAAGTTTGATAGATACTACCAAACACTTTGTGATTGAATCACCCCATCCATCCCCCTTTTCAGCTTATAACTGATTTTTTTGAAGTAAACCTTTCAGTAAAACAAATGAGATTCTGAAGAAACTTTGAAAAAAAGAAATTGATTGGAGATTGTAATAAAAAATACAAAGTTAATAAACTTTGTATTTTTACATTTTATTAGTTTTTTAAATTTATAAATTCTGTTACATCCCCAAGTATCTCTCACTTAACTTTATATAAATCTACTTCTTCTTTATGTGCTGATAGTGAAGTCAAAAATATATCTTTTCATTCTCCATAAGGAATAACAACTTTTGCTTCTACATTTTCATATATTTTTACACTATTTTTACTTCCTGGTAATAAAAGCACATCAATATCCCCAAAAAAAGACAATATCTCTTCTGAAAGTTCAAAAGTATCTGTAGTAACTATAAAAACATGATATCAGTCAATAGAAAAACTATAGAAAAAATTATTTTCATAACTCTTTACTTCTGCTAAAATATTTGATTTCTCATATTCTCATTGGTTTGAAACAGAAAATTCATCTATACTTACATCCTTAGTTACAAAATCATAAATAACTTCTTTTTTTGAAGCACTTGCAATTACCAATTTATCATTTTTATAAAAAATCTCCATAAAAAAAGATTAAATGTTAAAATTATTAAGTGACTAAAATGATTAAGTGATTAAGTGATTAAAAATCATTCCGTCATTCATTCACTTCATATATCTATATAAAATATGTTCTATTTTTTGAAATAATTCAATTTAGATCAAATCTCAAATCCATATTTTTAATATTTTCTATATCAATCCAATCATATCAAGTAAATCTTTCTTCCTCTTGTACAACTGGGTAATCAGTTCATTTATACTTGACTAAAAATAAATATACATCCTTATCAATAACTGGATTATCTTCTAAATATCAAGCTGTAAATGTGTAGCTTATCTTCGTAATAAACTTAATAACCTCTAAATCTGATTCTTTAAGTCATGTTTCTTCGTTTATCTCTCTAAGTGCAGCAACTTTTGCTATTTCTCAGTCTTCTATATGTCATTTTGGTATAACATATTCTTCTTCTTGTTTTGAATTTTTCCACTTCAAAAGAAGAATTTCTATCTTATTATCTTTTTTTCGATAAACAATTCATCAAGAACTTTTTTCATATCTTTTTGCCATAAAACTAGACTAAATTAGGATAAATTTATATTACTATAAACAAAAATAGCAAAATTACAAATTCTTTCTCATTTTTTGCTTATAAAAAATAAATATGTTATAATTTAAAAAATAAAAACAAATATAAATTAACAAAAATACAAATGGATAATAATTTTGATATATTAAAAGATATTTCTGAAGAAATTACTACAGAAACACTAGAAACAAAAAAAGAAACTGTTTTTAATAATTCTTCTTTAGTTAATAGTTTCGATGGAGATAATTGACTTGATAAAATTGATTTAGATAAAGGTATAGTAATCGAGGAAAAAAAAGAAACAAAAACTAGTTTTATTAAATCTTTTACATATCTACTTAAATATTTAATAACTTCAAGTGCTATATTTTTCTTGTTATTGGTTTCTACAAATTACAGTGCATATTTAAATATTGCAAACAGTTATATAAATAAAAGTAAAATGGAAGAAACTAAAAATTCGATTATAAACTCTGTGGCAGCAACTGATTTAACTATTTCTAACACTAATAATGAAAAAATAAAAGTAAAAGCAAAAGAAGAAGAAACAATAAATAATTCATTTAAAAAATTTGTTGACACAAAAAAAGAAAATCCCAGTTTAGAAATATCAATTACTCCTTATGAAAATAGGATAATTATACCTAAAATATGAAAAAATATTCCTTTAGTTGATATAAAAAACAGAGTTATTTCATGACAATCAGAATTAAATGATATATTTATGAAAGAACTTGAAAATTGAGTAATTAGATACCCTGGAAGTGCAAAACCTGGAGAGATATGAAACTCATTTATATTCTGACATTCATCAAACTTTCCTTGGATAAAATGAGAGTTCAATGATGTATTTGCACTACTTGATAAAGTTACATATGATGATGACATAATTGTTTATTATAACCAAAAAAAGTATATATATAAAATCAAAAAGAAAAATGTAATAGCTCCTGGTAATGTATCTGTTTTAAAACCAAAACACAATAATAAAGAACTTAGCATAATGACATGTCGGCCTATATGAACTACTTTAAATAGACTAGTTGTAACTTGAGAGTTAATCGAAGAACAATAATAATAAAATAAGACAAAATGATTTACTTTACACCTAAATCCTACGAAGAAATTTCAAATAATTTAAATTCTATTATTAATTTTAATATGTTAGAATTTATAATTTTATTTTTAAGTCTATTTTTAACAATTATTTTGATTTATTATATATTTCCATTTAATCAAATAATTATAAAAATAAGTAAGCAAAAAAAAGAAGCAAGAAAAAGAAAAAAACTACTAAATCAAATAATGGCTCAAAAGGAAATTGAAAATGAAGTAGAAGAAGAAGTAAAAAAAAGAGAATTTAAAAGCTAATTTAAAAAAATTAGCTTTTTTATTTTTTATTGTTATATTACAAGAAAATTAATGTTAAGTTATATTTAAATTATGTGAAATTTGGAGAAAAACATAAAAAGAGATGTGCAAAAAGCATTGTATGACTTTGATATGATACAAGAATGAGAAACAGTACTTTTATGAGTTTCATGATGAAAAGATAGTATGTTATTATGATACATATTGAATGAAGTTAGAAAAACTATAAAAAATAAATTTAATTTAAGGTGAGTTTATATATTTAAAGAATTTCTTATTGATTGTGATATACAGTTTGAAGAAAAAAGAAAATACTACGAAGATGTACTTTGAATTCCTCTTGAAAAAGTAAATATAAGTCTACCTGAAGATTCAAAACTAAATGATTGAGTATGACAAAACTGTCAACGGTGTGCATATGCTAGAAGAATAGCTATGATGAAACTTTGTAAAAAGTATGGAGCAACAAAAATAGCTTTTGGTCATCATATGGATGATATAGTTGTTACTACTTTTATGAATATGATTCAATGAAGAAAACTAAAAATAATGCCTCCTGTAAATAAAATGTCAAAGTGAGATATTACATTTATAAGACCACTAGCATACTTAAGAGAATCTGATATACTTAAACTTGTTTTACAAAAAGAAATTCCTTTTTCTCCTTGTTCTTGTCCTGTCTGAGAAGATACTATGAGAAACAAAATAAAAAAAGAAATTATTTGGCCAAATGAAAAAATACTACCAAACTACACAGAAAATATATTTTGGGCACTTATAAAAGACTTCAGGGAAAAATACGAAGCCTGATGATATAGTATGTAAAAAAGCGATAGAAATTTCTATCGCTTTTTTTATTTAAGTTCTACAACTCAAACATCTTTATATGTATTTATATTATTTGATTTTATCTTTTTATCTGATATAGAATAAAAATTATCTCCTATATATAATGCTCTTTTCACAAAGTATGAACTATATTTCCAAGAAGATTGAGATATATAATCTTGTATAGAAGCTCAATCATAACAATATTCTGGTACATATACATAACTTGATGGACAATATGTAGTTCAATCAATTAATTTTTTACACTCCAGTTCTTTTTTTGTTTGAGCTATATAATTATCACATTCTTTTTTTCTTTCTTCTGCAAACATACTATCATCTATATGAGTAGTTTTATAAACTTGTTTAACTCACTTATCTTTATCTATATTTATTATAAATAAACCACTGTAAAAATCTTTGTATCTATATGTCGTTTCATCGTAACTTCAATATATATTTGCTGGCAAAAAAAGTAGTTTTTTTGAATCATTCCATACAAACATACGAGGATTATTCAATGCTTCACTATAACTTCATACATCTCATATTGTCAAAGTATGTAATTGTTTAACTATTATTCATTTGTAAGTTCAATCGCTACATAACTTTTTTTCATCAACTGTTAAGTTTGCATCTCAACATTTTTTATCATAATTAATTTGATATAAATCAACTTTTACTCATGCATTTTGTGTTCACCCCCATTTATTTGTTTTTGTATCATATCACAATCAAATTAAATGATTTTCATCATATGGATGTAGATAAGTACTATACCCTGGTATTTTTAATTCTCAAAGTATAGTAGGATTTTTTACATCTTTCAAATCTATTACAAAAAGTGGATCAATTTGTTCAAATGTAACCAAGAATAATTTATCTTTTATAAATCTAGAAGATTGGAAATTTTCATTTTTAGCAAGTCCAGTCAACTTAGAAACCATTTTAAGACTATCATCAAGTACAAACAGATTTGTAGCTCTTTCTGGATACCATGAACTTGTAATTATTCTGAAATTGTTATCATATTCATCCATACTATATTGATTTAATGGATTTCATGATACAACAGAGGTATTTTTATATGATAAATCTGCACTAGTTTCTATATCAAACTTATGAACTAAAGTATTTTCTCATCTAGGATACCAAATCATAGGACACATAAATCAAGGCCCACATCTGAAATCATAGTTTGTATAAAGATAACTTGTAAGATAAAGTGAATCTAAACTCATATGTATCTCATGTATATCCCCAAATACAACTTTATTTTTTACTTTTTTTGTAAGATCTTTTATATTTATAATAGATACAATATTAAAAGATGGATTAAAACTATATTTATCAACTGTATCTTCATCTGGTAATAAGTACTCTATTTCACTACAATTTACAGATTCTCCAGAATTTACCTCATATGGTAAATCTTTACCTTTTAAACTAAGATTTTGAGAATCAGAATCCTCAGTATATGTCAAATCAAGTTCATTTGATATTACATCTTCAGGCTTTACTTTTAAATCTGTTTCTTTAACTCATGAATAAAGTGTATAATAATTGAAATATTTACTTCAAATTACATATAAATTATCCCCTATCAATCTAGTTTTTGTATATGCTCATTCAGTCATATATAATTTCAACATCTTTAGATTTTCTATATCAGTTGTATCAAAAACTATTACATAAGTTTTTGGTTCATATCAAGTCCAATATTGTTTTTGGAAATCTTTTACAGGATATCAATTAGCTAAAACAATCAATCTATTATCTTGAATATATAATTCAACAGAAGAAAAATGCTCTGGTAATCTTACTTTTTTAACTAAATCCATTTTACCATTTTCATTTTTTACTATAAAAACAGTTTTTGATGATTTATAAGTAGTGTAATCATAAGTATCAACGGCATAATATATATATTTACCATCTGTTTTAATTATTTCCGATTCATCTACTCATGCTACTTGAGTATTTGTCTGACTATAATCTCATCAAGCTGAAACTGGACTAGAAACTGATTCATTTGCAACTGCTGATTTTTCCATCGCCATATCTGATGATACAGATCATAATGATTGTCACAATAAAGCTTCATCTAACATCATAGGACCTCATCTGTAATATGTTGGTCTATCATTGTAATACTTTTTTATAAAGTTGGTAAGTACAGATGACATATCTTCACAACTTTCAAATTTTTTAAGTTTGAAATCAAACTTAAGTTCAGTTGTATTTTTATTATTTAGTTCATCAATTACAGAAGTATCTTCTACTACAGCAAAAGTAGAATTAAACAAAAATAAACTAAATACAACCAGTAGAAATTTTTTCATATTTGAAAAAATTAAAAAATAAATTAAGGCTTGTAAATATAAAACATTTTTCTTGTAAAAAAGTGACAAAAAATTTATTTTTATTTTTCAAAATAAATAAGACTAGAAAATCTTAGTCTTATTTAATAATTAGTCAATGATTTATAAGTGAATTTTTGGTGAATTAAGTATTTACAAAAATCATTTTCTATCTAAAAATGCATTTGGTGAAATAGACACTCATGCAAAATCTTGAAATAACTCTGATGCATCTTTTGTAGTTCATGCCGAAAGTATAGTATCTAAAAACTTATTTGCAGTTTTTTTATCGAAAATACCATTTTGTTTAAATATACTCCAAACCTGAGCTTCGATAATCTCTGCCCACATATAGCTATAATACCCTGCTCCATATCATCAATCAAATATATGTGAAAATGCTGCATACATTTTGTAATCTTTTTCTTTTTTGAAAATTGAATAATTATTTACAAATCACAAAATATCTGAATCAAGTTCATCTATATTGTTTGGTATAGTTTTACTATGCAAATACATATCCAAACTTGCAAATTCATTTTGTCTCAAAGTAAAATTTCATGTTCAATATTTTTTCAAATTTTCCATAGTTTCAAGCATAGATTTTGGTATTTCCTCTCAAGTTTCAAAGTGTTTTGCAAATAACTTCATAGATTCTTCTTCATTACACCAATTTTCCATAAGTTGAGATGGAAGCTCTACAAAATCCCATTCTACATTAAATCAACTTAAATCACTATATTTACTTTTTGAAAGCATCTCGTGAAGTGCATGTCCAAACTCATGAAACATTGTTTCTACATCAACAAAATTAAGTAGAGTTTTTCATTTTTCTCATTTTAAAAATGCACAAACATTTATGATTATTGGGATAAATTCAATTTGTCATTTTAGAGAATTTATAGTTATATTGTCATCCTCGTGCATGACACGGGGATCTATTAAATTGTCATTACCTTTTTCATAGTTTCCTGCCTTCGCAGGAATGACAAGATAATTTTCAATTATTATCTTTGGTCTAAGATTATCACACCATGCTCAACTTCTTTTATCAGGATTATAAAAATAATCTCAGATAAAATAAGAAATCAAATTTCAATCTTTATAGACTTCATAAAATTTTATATCTTGTGAGTAGGAATCTATTTTAACTTCCCTCATTTCAAGTCAATATAGTTTATTTACAATAATAAAAAGTCAGTCAAGTACTTTATCAAACTCAAAATATTTTTTTAATTCTCTTTCATCAAACTTGAATTCATTCTCTTTGTAAATTCTACTATAGAAAGTTAAATCCCATGGATTTAGATTATCTACTTTAAAATAGTTTTTTAATTCTTCTACTTCCTTATTTGCCTTATCTTTTGATTTTTCTGAAACTTCATCAATTAATTTTATAACATTTTCTGGTTTATCTGCCATCTTGAAAACTAGTGATAATTCAGCATAGTTTTTGTAACCCAAAATATGTGCTTTCTCTTCTCTAAGCTTAAGTATTTCTAAAACTATTTCCCTATTATCATATTTTCCACTTGATGCAAATTTATGTTTTTCAGTATAAAAATGTTTTCTTACATCACTATCAGTACAATACTTCAAAATAGCCATATAGCTTGATGGTGATGAATCAAATAGATATCAATTTTTTCACTCATCTTTTGCTTTTTTATTTGCTTCATCAAGTTCATTTTGAGGGATATCTTTTATAGTTTCATCATTTTCAAATAAATATTTAAATTCCTTCTCACTATCTAGTAAGTTATTTCAAAATTTTTGTGAGATTTCAGAAAGTTTTTTACTTATTTCTTTCAGTCTATTTTGTTTTGCCTCTTCAAGATTTATTCACTTAACTTCATATGCTTTGATAGAAAGTTCTAAGATCCTTTTTTGTTCAGAGTCTAAATCACAATTTTTATAACAATAAACAAGCATTTCATAATACCTTTTATTGTAAGCTATATAATTTCCAAAATCTACATATTTTGGTTCAAATTCTTCAATTATATTTCTTATTTTTTCACTGGATTTTACATTTTGCAGATGATTCAAAAGTGAGAAAAATAAATCTAGTTTTGAGAAATCTATAAAAGTTTCAAAAGTGATTTCTGCTACTATATTGTCATCCTCGTGCTTGACACGGGGATCTATTAAATTGTCATTACCTTTCTCATAGATTCCGACCTCTTCAGGAATGACAAAAGAATTATCCAATCACTTGTATTTCTTATTTATCAATTCATCAAAATCTTTTCTTTCTTCATCCAAAAGCTCGTTTAATACTTCAATAGCAGTATCTAAAACTTCTTCAGAAAAAAGAAATTTTAAATCAAGCATTTTAGGATTTTGTAGTTCTTGTAGGATTTTTTGTTTTGTTGTCATAATTTATTTTATAAAGGACTAATAATATTTTTTAATTTTGGATTCATAACTTTTGTATAAATCTGTGTGGTTTTGATACTAGCATGTCAAAGTAATTCTTGAATATATCTAATATCTGTTCAATTTTCAAGTAAATGTGTTGCAAAAGAGTGTCTCAAACTATGAAAACTTGCTTCTTTTTTTATTCAGCTTTTTCATAAAGCTTCATTAAATATTTTTTGTATAGATCTTGTTGTAAGTTTTCCCCCTCTTTCACTTTCTATCAACAACTCATTTCCTGACTTTAATTGACTTAGTTTAATTATATCATTTTTTAAATTTTCTGAAAATATTGTAATTCTATCTTTTTCTCATTTTCATCATTTTATATGAATAATTAAATTTTCTAAATCAAAATCTCAAACTCGTAGATTTATTACATCACTAACTCGAAGTCCAGATCAATAAGAAATAGCAATAATAAATTTATGTTTTTCATTTTTTACAATATTTATAATAGTTTTTATTTCTTCTCTAGTCAAAACAATTGGTAACTTTTTAGCTTCTCTAGATAATTTAATATCTACATTTTGTTCTTGTTTTAACACTTCTTTATAAAAAAATTTTATTGCCTCCTTATATAGATTTACAGTTTTAGGAGCTTTGTTTTTTGATTGTAGATAAAGAATAAAATCAATTATCTCATCTCTAGAAATAAGTTCAGGAATTTTATCTATTTTTTCTAAAAAATACTTCAAACAATTTATATAAACATCAATTGTCCTTGGTGAATAATTTCTATATTTTAACTCCCTTTCAAGCTTTAAAAAATAATCTTGATTATTGCTCATAATAATTATAATAAAAGTAATAACTAATTTTTAGTAAACTTAGTTCGTATTTTATTCCATTTTGGAACAAAAGCAAATATAAGTTCGCATAAAGAGTAGTTGGAACGAAATCCACTCATTCCGTTTCGCTATCGCTTCACTACACTCGGGATT
>DYHI01000021.1 GCA_020724225.1 Candidatus Altimarinus sp.
TTCCGAGTAATTTTATTCATAAGTACTTTCTACACAACCTGTTTATGTTTTACAGCTAAGTTAATGAAATGAAACTGAAATGAAACTTGATATAGAACAATTGCAGAAAATATAGCTTGAATAAAAGAAAGTTTAGAAAAGTTATTTCAAACTTGATGAATTGAAGAATTACCTTTTTGAAAAGATACTAGAAATACAATTGCAACAATACTAAGTTTATGAATTGATCAATTCTGTGAACAAATATGAATTAAAGAAACTGAAATCATAGACTATCAACTATGATGAATGGCAGAATTAAGAGAAAAAGTTAAAGTAGTTAATAAAGAAAATGAGTGAGATGAAAATGATGATGCGGAATAGTAATTTATTTAATTCAAAAAAACTAGTTTTTTTCTATTTTCCCAAAAAATTTTAGGTCCATATTTTCAAGTGAAAAATTTGACGGAAGAAATGATGTATCAAATTTAAGCGGGCAAAAATCTACGATTTCTCATGTTGTTGTATCAACTAGATGAACATGATTTCACTTATCCTTTTCAAAATATGTTTTTTTCCCTAAGCCCTCTACCTTTCTCAAAATTCATTTCCTTGATAAATCCTCTAGATTTCTATAAATAGAAGATTTTCATGCATCTTTATGCTTTTCCTTGATTTTTTCAAAGACTTCTTCAGCAGTCAAATGATTAGAGTCACATACCTGAATTATGTCTTCTATATAATAATGCAGTTTCATATATTAGATTAGAGATTAGAGATTAGAGATTAGAGATTAGAGTTTTATTAACAAAACAATATTTTCTTTTTCGATGTGTATCAATGGGATTTTTAAGGGTATGACTTCGCCGTAAAACGACAAACTATGCTTTATAATTTCACCAGCGAAGATTCATACTCTTAAATTCTTTTTGTTACTTTTTGGAATCAAAAAGTAAGTCTAAATGTATTATAATTATTCCAAGTTAAAAATCAAATTAAAATGAGAATGATTATTATTTAAAATCATTCTCATTTTTTTATATGTTAAATATTACTTCACACTCACCACCTCTCCCTCACTTCTACCAAATATTTCAGCATTATAGAACTCACTTACTTGAGAAGGTTTCATATAATAATCTCATGCATGTGTAAATCTCACCAAATAAGAAACATCATAGATTCAAGAATAAAGATTTTCAGTGTATCAGAAGAATCTGTCTTGTCTGTATTCTTTTTTCTCAAATATATCATTTCAAAAACTAAAAGCTGCTTTTGAAGATGTTTCTAAGTTTGGATTTATAAGTTCAGCTCATGCCGGTATAAATCATTCAAATGCAACCTTATCTCTTGTCTCTGGAGTTATAACTTTGTTTCTTACTACAACTAATTGTCATACTTTAAATGAATTCAGTTTTGTTAAATATTCAAATACTGATTTTTTATATTTCAAATTATCATAACTTACTTTTCATTTTATATATTGTTGCCATTCATCTTTTTTCAATGAATCAATCTTTTTGTAATCATTATAATCATAATACTCTTTTATAACTGCAAATCATTCATCACGAGAAGCTAAATCTTTTCAAGTAAGATAATAATCCATAGATAAATCATAGTACAGATTTCAATTTCAAGTTTTTTCAAAATTTAGAGTATTTTTATTTTTTAGATTTTTTAGATCTACATATTTTTTACTTACTTCAAGTTTATTTTTATCATTGTATATTTTTTCATCAATCAAGTCAGAATTCATTTTTATTTTTGCGTTGAAATTTATGTTTTTTAATTCTCAACTATTTACAAGATATGAGTAAACTCAGTCGATAACAAATATATTATCTTGTGTAGAACCAAAACTTCAAGATTTCTTTTGTGATATAATCCATCTATTTAGATTATCCAATATATATCATGTATTTTCTATTTCTTTATCTCATAGAGTTGATATAACTTTCAAAAA
Source organism: Candidatus Altimarinus sp. (assembly GCA_020724225.1). GTDB lineage: Bacteria > Patescibacteriota > Gracilibacteria > BD1-5 > UBA6164 > Altimarinus. Next base: position 1,946 of record DYHI01000021.1, read on the forward strand.
TAATGATGTATTTTGCATTCTACTATAATCACTTGATTTACCAATATATGCTCATCTAGGATTATATACTAATTCATTGTTTATTATATTATTTATATCTCATAAAACTTCTTTTTTAAGTGTAGTTTTTTCTACCTCACTTAATGTTTTTATTTTCAATAAGTTTGCTACAACTATAGATTTTTCCAGTATTCAAGTTGTCCCTAAATCTTTTAAATCAAGTAATTTATACATCTTAAATGTTTCATAATCATTTGGATTATAACTTTGAATAGCACCAATTGCATTTAATCTTTCAGCAGTACTATACTTACATTCATTGTATTTTGACTTGATGCATCACTCTATATAATTTTGATAAAACCTATTCTTTAGATATGAAACTGTATCAAGCATTACTTTTTGTTCTTGTTTATATCAAATACTTTGAAGCTCTGACATAGATTTAAGTATATATGAAGTCAATGCAAAGTTTGAATAATTTGGATAACTAGAATCTATATCATACCAATAAACAAATCATCAATCTTCTTTTTGAAATTTTCTTATATCAACTATATATTCTTTTATCACTTGATCTAATGATTTTTGTTTCATAATTTTTTCTTCATAATCATAATAATCAATATATTTTTTTGTTAAATCAAAGTCTAATCATACAGAATCATATAGTTTCTTTATATATAAATTTGGCAATATACTAGATGTTTTTTGCTCACTACAACCATATGGATAATTATTTAGGTAATCTATTGAATCATTTATATTGTTAAATAATGTAGCACTATAGTTAATACTTACTTGTCCTATTTTTTCTTTTAGATCTCATAGATTGATTTTTTCATCAAAAGAATTATCTTTTGTCTTTCCATTTGTTGCAACTGTTTCTCTTACAGTACTATCTTTTATCAAAATAGCTTTTTCTATCTCATCATATTTAGCATCACTACAATTTTTATCACAAATTTGACTTGCTTTGAAATTTACTTTTGAAAAAGCTAAGTTTATATCTTTGAAATATTTTCTATCATTTACCAAAACTTCAAAATTAACTACTTTTGATTCACCATTTTTTATAAACAATTTTCTTTTATTTCATCATTTTACTTCAACATTTGTAGCATCAACAGAAATTTCAAAATCACCATCTTTTCATGTTTTGTTAAATACTACTGGAGCAAGAATAACTCTATCTCAAACTCCTAAAAAATTTGGTAAATTATCGTTTATTATTAGTTCTTTTGCAGTTGTTACAGTTTCATAGGCAATTCATACTTTATTATCTGTTGGAGTATTTACAAGCACCTCTATAACCCAAGTTGTTAAATTATCTGGAAGTAAGTCACTTTCAACATAAACTTTTCAATTTCATCAAGTTACACTATCTGCTTGCCAAAAAGCAGTATCTTTAAATACTCATCTTTTTTTCTTATTTTCTCATCATTTTATTTGTTCTCAAGCTCATCATTTTTCCCCATTTGAAACATCTTTTACTTCAAGTTTTTCTATCAAATTTATCATAGAACTATACATCAAAGTTCATAAATATCTTTTCATATCATAGAAAAACATATAAGGATTTTTCTTTGGATTTCAAACCAAGGCAAGTAAACTTTCATCAACAATTGAGATTGATAAATTAGCTCATGAAACTGGATTTCATTTACTATCAGTTACTACAACTCAAACTCATACTTTTTCACCTGGTTTATATGATTTTTTATCAGTTATAATCGAAACATTTAACTTTTTGTATTCTGTAGATACTTTTGTAGCAATCAAGGCTCTTTTGTATATTGGTAGTGGATTTCAAGACTCTTCACCAATCAAAAATGCTCTTACATAATAATTTGGATAATATGTGTTTTTAACATCAATAGTTATCTTATCTCAATAAGATTTTATATTATGAACAAAATAATCAAGTATTCAATCATCTTTTTCAACTACAATTAATGCTTTTCAATTATTTACTGGCGATTTAAGTGTATAAATAGCTTTATCTCATACTAAAACTTGATTTTTTTCAGCAATAATTTCTGTAGTATCATTGTTTTGCATATACCAAGAAACATACTCATCAGATGAAACATAAACTATACTTGATGATACAAATGATTTTCAGTTTTTTCAAGTATAGATAGCTTTTATCATATACTCTCAAGAATCTTTTGTAGTGATCAATTTTGATGCCATTCAGTTTTTATCTGAAACTAAATTTATAGTTTGTTCTTTTGTCTCCTCTATTGCATAATCACTATAAAATACTCAATCAACTCATTGTTTTTTTACTTGTTTCCATTCTCTTTTTATAATCTCTAATTTTATATCCTTACTTGCAAGTGGTTTTGCATCATAATCTAGTACTATAAATTCTCCTTTAATTCAAACTTTTTTATCATTCCAATATGGAGTTTGAAGTCATACATAAGAATCAGTACTATGAAGTATTGCTGAAACTGATTTATTTACAGTTTTTTTTGTATCTTTATCTTCCACTTCTATATTAAATGTATAGATTTTTTCAGCATCTTCTTCTTTTGAGCTAAAATTATAAGCAATTTTTCATTTTCAATCAGCATTTACACTAAATTCTTTAACATCTGATAAATTGTCTTCATAACTACAATATCACCAATAAACACAATCAAAGTATCTATATCCTTCACCAAATTGATAATTGTTATAATCTTTTGCATCAAAGAAATAGTTTTGAGTCAGTACACTATACTTTCACCTTGTATTAACTAAATTTCACCCAAAATAATATTGAGGTAACACTTCTAATGAAGTTTTTTCTCATAAGGTATAGTCTTTATTTAGTCATTCCACATTTATTTTAAAATCAGGTTTTCTATATTCTTCTATATAAAAATGTGCATCGTTTTTATAGTATTGTTCATCTTTTGAAGTAAATCTAAAACTAAATTCTCAAAGTGGACTTTCTTTTGGGATAACAAATGTAGAATTAAAATTAGAATTTCAATCAAGTTTAACTGACATAGTAGAAACTACATTTAAACTAGAATCTAGAACTTCAAGTGTTCATTCTTTTATATCAGATTTTTTATATCAATTATATTCAAATTTTCTTAATAATCATTTTATATAAACTGTATCTCCTGGTTTATAAATAGGTCTTTCTGTATATAAATAAAGATAATTTGTATCATAAGTTGGAGTTCATCAAACATACTTAAAATCATAATCAGAAAACATATTGTAGTTCAAATCCAAAACTCAAAGATATTTATCATTTGAAGCAATAACATAACTATAATCACTATTTCATCACTCTAACTCATAAACTCAAGTTTTGTTGTTTATAGTATATTTTGGATTAACTACTGTTATAAAATTTTTATTTGTTTTATAATCATAATTACTTTTCAAAAACTCAAATTTTAAATCTTTGATTTGATTTCATTTAAAATCAGTGGCAAAAATAAGTTTTTTGTTTGATCATGATTCCATGGTTAAATTTAAATCAGATCTTATAAACATATTTGAAAATTGATTTCTTCCTCAAGCATTTCATTTTACAAGTACAAAAGTAGAATTTATTTTTTCTCAAACTATATCCTTTTCTATATCAAACTTATTGTTTGTGAGATTCCAATAATTATTTTTAACCAATAAATTTTTGTTATAATTTTTTATACACTTAGGAAAAAATCAACTATTCCACCTATTTTGAGTAAAATCTATATATCCATCCTTGTCCATTTCACAAACTTCAATGTCTATATTGTCTAAATTAATTGTTTGTAAATTGACAACAAGTGGCAAAGAAGTTGGAATTAGATTAATTTCTTTATTCAGTCATATATAAAGATATTTATCTTTATCTTGAATATTTCAAGTTTTAAAATTTGTTTCAAATGGCTTAGATAACTTATTACCATATTCATCTTCCAAAATATTTTTTGCACTCAATTTATATTCACTATTTGGATTTAGTCTTGTATTTATTATATATAATATATCACCGTTCTTTGCCGGTGGACAATATCATCTTTCAAGATATTTATCATCACTTACGACTTTATTTCAAACATATGTTTCATTTGAATAATACCTATCCACAATTCACATTGCAAGTTGATCATTGTAATCTATATACTCATAATCAGTCACACTATTTACTTTTGATTCTGGATTTGTAGTTATAAATTCATCTTTTTTTGTCCAAATATCCATAATCATATTATTTAAATATAGACATGATTTTGAGTAACTTATAAATTTATAGTCAGTGACTAACAAGTTTTTTGAAGTAGTAAATTCTCTAGATATATCATCATCTAAGTTCAAGTTTATATCTTTTTTTATTGTCAGTTTATACTTTGTATCTGTAGATAAAACTTGCTTTAATGAAAGTTTAATAAGTTTTTTATTTTCTTTTATTTCCTTTGTCTCATAATTTTCTTCTTTTACATATGATAAATCAAAATCAATTTTACTTCATTTTTCACTTTCAAAAGAAAATAGATTTTTATCTAATACATTTATATCTTCTTCAAACGATAATTTAAAAAATACATTTTTTGAAGGAATATAAGAATTGTATGAAAAATCTCTGGAATCAACTAAAGAAGATCAAGAAAATATATTTTGATAAACAAAAGTTTGATTTAAAAAAGGAAGACTTGTTATTGATTTTGTATCTTTATTTTCTGTTTCTATATTACCATATTTTGGTTTTATTCACTTTTCAAAATTTATAGTATAATTACTATCAAATTTATACCTTTCTCATTTAATATTCAAAACTACAACTGACTCATTTGTTCAATCATAAGTAAAAATAATATCCTTTTTACTATTTCAATCATTAAGTGTGATTTTATCTTTTAAACTTTCTAAGTCTGGTGCAAAGTTGAATCTTATTTTTATAGAATCATTTGCACTAAAATTTTCATCTACAAAGTATCTTAACTTTGGAGTAGTTACTTCTACACTACTTCAACTAGACAATTTATATAGTAATCAATCTTTATTATCTACATTAATTTTATATTTTGTAGCTCATAAAAATCAATTAGATGGTATAAACTCTAGAACTGATGAAGTTGTCCATCTACATTTTCATTCTAGCTTTGGTTCTATTGTTATTGGACATGGAAGTTTATCTTTTTCATCCAATGTTGTCAAAGAAACCATAGGTATATTGAAAAATACTGCAATATTTTGAGCTAAGTTATCAAGTTTTCATTCTGGAGTGATTTTTATAACTTTTGGGGATTCTATAACTGAGATAATATAATTATACTCTTTATCTAGATTTTTTCATTTACTTGATTTAATTCAATCTTTCAAAGTTAACATTATATCATCTCAAATAGTTAACTTTTGATTAAATTTATATCTGATTATATTTGGTGATACTAAAGATAAATCTCAATCAATCTTAGGATTAATAGAAAAGTTTTCTTTTGTAATTGTTTTTTTATCTAAATCTTGTGATAATGTAATCTCAATATATCAAACATCAAAAGGAATCTTTTTGTAATTGAAGTCAAAATTTCATGCAACAACCTTTAGAGAAGATGATGTATAAACAAAATATCAAAAAATCGAAACAATAGCTAAAATTATTGCAATAGAAAAAGATAGAATTTGTTTTTTATAAAGTTTTACTTTTTCAAAAATTGAATAGAATTTCATAAAAAGGATGTAAAAATGTAAAAGTGTAGAAGTGTAGAAATATAGAAATGAAAATATCTTTTCAAATTTTATTCTTTTCCTCATTTAAACTTTTAAATTATATACTTAAATAGAAAAAAACAAGAATTAATATGAAAAAATATATGAGAATAATAAAATCTTTAAAATCAAAAAAATGGTATATTTTTATTTTTTTATTTTTTTCATTTTTATTTTTATACATATCTACTTTAATTATAAAACCAAATATACAAAAAATTCCCTATTCTACAATTATACTAGATGAAAATGACATAAGAATTTGAGAAATTATAAAAGATAAGAAGTATAGACATGAAAAAGTTGAATACAGCGAAATCCCAGATTTTTCAAAAAAAGTAATAATATCTCTTGAAGATAAAACATTTTATGATAATTCTTGAGTAGATTTAAAAGCTATTATAAGAGCTTTGATAAATAACTTTTACTATGGAAAAAGCATTGAGTGAGCTTCAACTATTTCGACACAAGTTATAAGAAATAACTATTGGCTAAATGAAGAAAGAACTTATACAAGAAAATTAAAAGAATTTTACCTTGCTATTGCACTAAACAATAAGTATTCAAAAGAAGAAATTTTATCTAATTATTTGTCTACAATATATTTTTGATACCTAAATTATTGATTAAAATCAGCTTCATATTATTATTTTTGAAAAAGTTTAAACAATCTTACAAAAGCAGAACAAATAGCACTATTATCACTTCCAAAAAATCCAAAAAAATATGATCCATACACAAAAAAAACTGAATTTAAAAAAAGATTTAAACAAATAAATTATACTTTACTTAATAAAAAATTAATTACACAAAGTGAATATGAAAGTATAATAAATGAAAAATTAGAATTCAATACAAATCATGAGAATAAACTTCCATATATAGTTGATTTCATAAGGTCATATGAAAAATATGAAAAGAATGAACTAAAAACTACAATTGATTACAACTTAACAAAAAAAATAGAAGAGATAGGAAAAAATAGTATTATCCCTCTTTTATGGAAAAATGTAAAAGATTATTCAGTAATTATTATAGACAGAAATACAAAAGAAATAAAGGTATTGATTTGATGAATTAATTATTATGGAGAAAATTGACAAGTTAATATGGTAAAATCTCCTAGACAAGTATGATCAACTTTAAAACCTTTTACATATACACTAGCTTTTGAAAAACTTTGATATAGACCAGAAACTACAATTCTTGATTTACCAACACAATTTCAAACAAACCTATGATATGCTTATACTCCAAGAAACTATTCACTTGATTACAAATGAGAAGTAAGTATAGCAGAAGCATTAAGTCAAAGTATAAATATTCCAGCCGTAACAACACTTGAAAAAGTATGAGTTCAAAACTTACTTACTTTACTTAGAGATATTTGAATAACTTCTCTTGATAAGGATGCAGATTATTACTGATTAGCACTTACACTTTGAGTATCTGAAATATCACTTTTTGAACTTACAAGAGCATATTCTATATTTGCATATGATTGAAAGTTTTGTGATTATAAAATAATTAATAACGAAAAGTGAATAGTGAATAGTGATACTTTCATTTCAAATGGTAGTGAAGAAATACAGAAAAACAATTGTAAGCAAATAATAGAAAAAAAATACACAGATATGATTAAAGAAATACTTATAAATCGATATAACAAGATTGAAGCATTTCCAATAAATTGAAACTTGGATTTTCCAGACAAAGAAGTATTTCTAAAAACTGGTACATCAAGAAACTTCAAAGATAATTGGACAATATGATTTACAAAAAACTACATCATATGAGTATGGGCAGGTAATAAAGATTGAAGTGAAATGAAATGAGTATCATGAGCAACTTGAGCATGAGAAATATTTAAAAATATAGTAGATTATCTTGAAAAAAATAATTGAATTAATGAAGCGAGTAAAATAGAAAAAAATAGTATATCATACTTAGAAATTACTTCTCCTTTAAATTGAAGTAAGTATCAAATAGACCTAAACAAACCAAAAAATACTCAAAAAATAAAACTAGATTTTAGTACAAATCTAGTTTATGATAACTATAAATGGTTTATAAATTGAGAGGAAAACAAATCAGACTATATAGAACTTATATCATGAGAAAAAGAAGTAAAAATATTTTTATATAGAGAATGAAAAATTATTTGAGAAGAAAAAATTTTAATCTATATACAATAACTACTTACTAGTAAATTTTCAAGATCTTAAAATCTCTTCAATTATTTTTTTATATTCTAAATCTTCCACTGTTCATAAAACAACTCAAGTATCATTATCTATAACTAAAGGTTTATGCTTTGGTTTTGATGCTAAATTATCTCTCCAATTAGTATTTAATGGCATATTTTAGAAAAATTAAGTAAATAAAAATCTTATACAAAAGTATAAGATTTTTTTTGTAAATTATTCAACAGTTACATAAGTATCAACATATACTCTTCCATCAAATTTTTTATTCTTTTTTTGAAAAAATTTAACTACTCAATCTTTACAAGCAAAAATAGTAAAATCATGTCATTGTGAAACTCCTTCACCTGGCCAAAATTTATTACCTTTTTGTCTTACAATTATATTTCCACATATAGCAGGTTGTCCACCATATATTTTCACACCAAGTCTTTTCGCTTGGGAATCTCTTCAATTGGCAGTTGATCATTGAGCTTTCTTGTGAGCCATATTATTAAAATTACAAACTAAAAATTATTATTATTTATATTATCTGTTAGCAAATCTTGCAAATGCTTTATTAGCTTCAGCCATCTTATATACCTCTAATTTCTTTTTAACTGAATCTCAAGTTTCATTTGCCGCATCTATAAGTTCATTAGCTAAAAATTTAGGAAATTTTCATCATTTTTTACTTCTTGCAGCTTTGATAATCCATTTTGAAGCTAAAAATAATTGTCTATTTGGCTTAACTTCTTGAGGTACTTGGTATATTGAACCTCATACTCTTTTTGGTCTAACTTCTATTTTTGGCATTACATTTTCCATAGCTTTAAAGAAAATTGCTTTTGGATCTTTTTGTCATTTATTATTTATCTCTTCAAAAGTATCTTCAACTAACTCAATAGCCAAACTTTTCTTTCATTGCAACATTACATAATTTGTAAATTTCTCTAATAGGTTTTCAGTCTTATTCATTTTTTTAGATTATACAATTAAAAATTATCTCGTATTTTCAGTAATTGTGAACTTACTCCGAGTCAAGTATAATATAAATTACACTTTAATATATTTTATTATTTTTTTGTTTTTGGTTTTTTAGCACCATAAAGACTTCTAGCTTGTCATCTATTTTTTACTCATTCACAGTCAAGAACTCATCTAACGATATGATATCTTACTCATGGTAAATCTTTAACTCTTCAACCTCTGATAGTAACAACAGAGTGTTCTTGTAGATTGTGTCATTCTCAACCAATATAAGCATTTACTTCATATCAGTTAGTAAGTCTAACTTTTGCTACTTTTCTCAAGGCAGAGTTAGGTTTTTTTGGAGTCATAGTTGTAACTTTTGTACAAACTCATCTTTTAAATGGACTTCCTTTTGGTGGTTCATTTATAACTCAGGCAACAGAATTTCTAGTAAATTGTAAAGCCGGAGCTTTACTTTTCTTTACTTTATCTGCTCTATTTTTCTTTACTAATTGATTAATAGTAGGCATCTTAAATAAATTACAAATTAAAAATTTTAAATTACAAATAAATGTATCTAAATTTTAAATAAAAACGGCGAAATTATATTAATTTCTAGGATAAAGTCAAATAAATAAAAACTATCTTTTTGACCACTGAATTCCTTTTCTCGCTTTATGTTTACCTGGTTTCTTTCTTTCAACAACTCTTGCATCTCTAGTTAAAAATCAAGCAGACTTTAAAATTTTTCTAAAAGTATCTTGTTTTCAAGCTAGAACTCTTGCTAAAGAATGTCTAATAGCTTGTGCTTGAGCAGAAACTCAAGAACCACTTACTTCAATTTCAAAGAAAAAGTTATCTTTAACTTTACAGATTTTTAAAGGAGAAAAAACAATTTCAAATAAGTCCGGTCTATTTATATATTCTCAAACTTTTTTTCAATTAATTGTAGACTCTTTATTTCATTCAAAAAGTTTAACTTGAGCAGTTGCTGTCTTTCTTTTTCAGATAGAAAAATCGTATCTATTGTTCATAAATAATAATATTTATTAAATTATAATTTTATTTCTTCTGGCATTTGAGCTCCAAATTTATGGTCTACTCAATTAACTAATTTTAATCTAGAAATCATAGATTGTCTTAGTTTATTTTTAGGTAACATTCAACTTACAGCTAATTCTAAAGCTTTAGTAGGCTTTTTAACTAACAATGAAGATAGACTTGATTGTTTTAATCAACCTAAGTATCCAGTATGTGTATAATAAATTTTGTCACTTAATTTTTTTCAAGTAACAGCAAATTTATCACAGTTTAAAACGATAACATAATCTCCATTATCTACATAAGGAGCAAAGTTAACTTTATCTTTACCTCTTAGAATAACAGCTATTTTTGATGCTAGTCTACCAAGAGTTAATCATTTTGCATCAACAACATACCATTTTCTTTCTAATTGTTCTAATTGTTTTGGGGCAATAGTTTTCATTTAAAATCTTTTAAAAAACTAAACTAATTCTAGTAATACTACTTTTGCATTATCTCCATCTCTATATTTTATTGGAGTAATTCTTGTAAAACCAGATGTTTTACCTTTAAATTTTGGGGCTACATTATTAAATAATTCTAAAGATGCTTCTTTAGTGTAAAGTGAAGCCATAACTTGTCTTATAGCATTCATTTCATCTTTAGTATTAACTACATTTATGAGTTTATCAATCATAGGAGTGATAAACTTTGCTCTTTTAGCAGTAGTTTTAATTGCTTTGTGTATAAAGAAATTTGTTAATAAACTTCTTTCCATTGCATTTCTATGTTGGAAATCCATTCAGTTAAATTTCAACAACTTCTTAGATCTATGTCTCATTTTATAATAATTAATAGTTAATAGTGAATAGTGAATAGTTATAGAATTTTTAAATAACTTTTCACTATTAGTTATCAGTTATTCACTAATTTAGTCGTCTCAAAGAAGTTTTAAACCTCTTTCAGCTAATGCTTCTTTAATCTCAGTCATAGCTTTTTTACCAAATCATTTTATAGAAGAAAGTTTTGTTTCAGTACATTTTGTAAGATGCTCAACTGAAAGTATACTTCAATTTATAAGTGCATTTAGTGTTCTAGGAGAAAGTCACATAATCTCAATTGGAGTATATGTTTCTTTTTCTAATTCTTCTTTTATTTCTTGTTTTTCTTTGTTTATCAAATCTCTAACATCACCTATAAAGTGTCATTCTACTTGTAATGATTCTTCATTGAAGATAGAAAAGTATGATCTTAACATATCTCAAGAAAATTTTACAGCATCTGTTGGAGATATAATTCCATTAGTTGTAACAGTCATTTCAAGAGAATCTAGATTAACCATATCACCATATCTAGTATTTGTAACTTCATATTTTACATTCAAAACTGGTGAAAAGTTTGCATCTATTAACAAAACTCATAAATCATCTTCTATCTTTTTTAAATCCTCTATACTTAGATATCAAACTGATTTTTCAATTCTGATATCCATATCCAATTCTAAACCATCTTTATCTATTTCAGTTATATACAAATCTTTATTTATAACTTCAATTCAAGCTTTTGTTTTTATATCAGCAGCAGTTACAACTCATGCTTTTTTACTTGAAAGTTTAATCCATTCTATTCAAACATCTTTTTTATCTATTACTAAATCTTTTAGATTTAACATTATATCAATTACACTATCTTTAACTCATGGTATTGTTGAATATTCGTGACTAACTCATTTAACTTTTATTCAAGTAACTCTTGTTCAAGGGATACTAGAAAGTAAAACTCTTCTAAGAGAATTTCAAATAGTTACACCATATCCTCTAGGTAAAGGTCAAACTGTAAATTTAGAAGTATTTTGTACAACTTCTTGTTCCAAAATTTTAGGTACTCAGATTTCATTATGTATGATATGCATTTTGTAGAGTTTAAAAAATATAAATTTAGTATTCCTTACTACTAATAATTACTATTTAGAATAGAACTCAATAATCTTTTGAATATCAATAATTTGATCGAAATCATCTTTTTCTGGCATAGCTTTTACTGTAATTTTTAACCCTTTAGTATCTACATCTATCCATTTACAACTAGAAACTTTTCATTTATTTTGCTTAGAAAACTCTTCAAATTCTTCTACTAAAGATTTATAAAGAGGACTTTCTTTTAATTTATCTCTAAGCTCAATAACATCACCTACTTTTAAACTAATAGAAGGAATATCAACTTTAACTCCATTTAATTTAAAATGTGCATGTCAAACAAATTGTCTAGATTGCATTCTAGTTCTAGCAAAATTTGCTCTATAAACTACATTATCCAATCTTAACTCCAATGTTTTCAACATTTTCTCTCAAGTAGTTCATTCACTACGACTATTTATAGCCTTTGTATAGTAAGAGAAAAATTGTTTTTCTGATAAACCAAACATTCTTTTAGCTAATTGTTTTTTTCTAAGTTGAATACCAAACTCACTAGCTTTTTTTGGTCTTGCTACAGATCTTTTTGATTTATCTAAATCATATTTTTCTGTACCAAACAGGTTAACACCTTCTCTTCTACATAATTTTTTCTTTGGTCAAGTATATCTCATAGATAAAATTAATAATTAATAATTAATAATTAATAATTTAAATGAATTTTGAATTTAAGTTTTTACTTAATTATTCACTATTCACTATTCATTATTCATTGTATTACAAACTTCTTGTTTTCTTTGGTCTACATCCATTGTGTGGAACTGGAGTTATATCAAATATAGCTTTAAGTTCTACCCCTCAAGATATAAGTCATCTTATAGCTTGTTCTCTACCAGCTCAAATTCATTTAACATAAACATCAACAACTTCTATAGAATGAAGTGATTTTGCTTTTGTTATTGCTTGTTCAGCAGCAACTTGTGCAGCATATGGAGTAGCCTCTCTTGCTCCTTTAAATCAAGCAGATCAACCTGATGCCCAAGTCAAAACATTTCCTTTTTCATCAGTAACACTTATTAAAGTGTTATTAAAAGATGCAAAAACATGAACTTGTCATTTTTGAACAATCTTTTTAGTTTTTTTAGGTTTCTTTACAGTATTAGCCATTTAAAAAAATTTTTAAATTATAAATTTTAAGTATATTTTTGAATTTTAGCAATTTATATTACTTTTTCTTTCATGCTACAGCAACAGATTTTCCTTTTCTTGTTCTAGAATTTGTTTTTGTTCTTTGTCCTCTTACTGGCAATTTCTTTTTATGTCTTTGCCCTCTATAACAATTTATTTCTTGTAATCTTTTAATATTTCAAGCAACAAATCTTCTTAAATCTCACTCAACTAAATTTTCTTTTAACTCTTCTCTTATAGTATCAAGCTCAGCTTCAGACAAAGTTTCAATTTTTCTAGTTCTTTCAATTCATACTTTATCCAAAATCTTTTGAGATAATGGTCTTCAAACTCAATATACATAAGTTAAAGCTATTTCTACATGTTTACCATTTGGTAGATTTACTCAAGCTATTCTAGCCATAATTTTCTTAAATTATAAATTATAAATTTTAAATTTTAAATTTAAATCTTGGAAACATATTTATCATTTAACATTCCAAATTTAACATTTTCATTTTAATTACCTTGTCTTTGTTTGTGATTAGGATGTTTACATATAATTCTAACAACACCTTTTCTTCTAATTACTTTACAATCATTACACATTTTTTTTACAGATGGTCTTACCTTCATAAAAACTTAAATTAAAAATAAATTATTTATTTTTTTCTAAATATAATCCTTCATTTAGTTAAATCATATGGACTTAATTCTATCAAAACCTTATCTCACTCGATAAGCTTAATAAAATTATTTCTCATTTTTCAACTTAGATATCATTTAACAATTTGTCATCAAAACTCCTCTGGTAATTGAATATCAAACACCAGACTTGGGAGTGACTTAATTATAACTCACTCAACCTCTATTTTATCTTCTTGTTTAGACATAAAAAATGACTTTATATAAAAAGTGGCCTTAGTTTATGTATTTTTTAAATATTGTCAAAACTTTTTTTTATTTTTTTATTTGTATTTTTATTACCTATTTTAAAACAGAAATAAATTCCTTTTAAAAGGAATTTATTTTTGAGAATATTTATTTTGCATATTTCTATATTCAATAATTTGTTTAATTTTTTCAATTACTTCTGGGTATTTTTTCTTAAGTTCATCGATTGAGAAATTAAGTATTACTACAAGCTTACTATCTTCCTCCGCAATAGCTGTTGCCATTCTTGTATTATTAGAGCTTTGGAATAATGCCATTTCCCCAAGTACTTCTTCTGCACTAACTTGTCACAACTTAATATTTACTCAATCAATATTTTTAAAAATACCTATTTTTCATGCTTGTAAAAAATACATGGCATTTCATTCTTCTCACTCTGTAAACAATGTTTCTCATTTTACTAAATGTCTATCTTGACAAAATATAGATAAATTATCTCTATCTTGTTGAGTTAAAGTAGACAATATATCCAATGAATCTAAAACTGATACCATATAATAGTAATTAGGAAATAATTTATCTTTTATTTATTATTTCAACTTTGTAAATTTCAAGAATATCTCATAATTCTGGAACACAATTTCAAGCAAATTTTATACCACATTCTGTCGGTCATTCAACTTTTTTAACTTCTTCTATTCATTGTTTAAGAGATAAAATATCTCATCTTCAAATCATTTTTTCTCATCTAATAACTCTAACTTTACATTTTGACTCTATACTTGACTCTTCATCTTTTACCTTTAATCAAATAATCATAAATTCTTTAGAAGAATAAAAGATTCATCAAACAATAGCTTTTCATAATACTGTTTCAACTTCTTTTGGATCTAGCATTCAAGTAACTATTTTTTCTATTTTTTCAGTTATATGATAGATTATTTCGCTATTTATAAATTCAACTTTTGATGATTCTATAATAGATCTTGCTGTAGGTAAGACTGAAACTCTAAATCAAACTAGTACAGCCTCACTTCATTGACACATAAGTATATCACTCTCACTTATATTTCAAACTCAAGAATGTATTACTGAAACAGTAGTTTCTTCGGTTGAAAGCTTTAATAGCGAAGCTTTTATTGCCTCCAAACTTCAATTTGTATCAGCTTTTACAACAACTTTTAATTGTTTTAAACTTCATGACTTTATTTTTGACATTATTAAATCAATTCAAGTCATTGATTTAGCTTTTTGTGCACTCATTATTTCTGCATAATCTGCAGCTCTTTGTCTAGCTGTTTCTACATCTGGTACTACTTGTAAAATATCTCATCATTCAACAGTTTTATCAAGACCTATAATAAGTACTGGATCTCATGGATGTGCTTCTTTTATACCTTTTGAGGCATAATCTTTAAGCACTTTTACTTTTCAATAAGAATCTTTACAAACTATACTATCTCATTTATTTATTGTTCATGTATTTATAAGAACTGTAGCAACAGGACCTAGTTTTAAATCTAAGTGTGATTCTATAACAGTTGCAACTGCTTGTCTATTTGGATTTGCTTTGAAATTTTGCATTTCTGAAATAAGTAGGATTACTCCAAGTAAATCATCAATTCAAAATCATGTTTTAGCCGAGACAGGAATCATAGGAATATCTCATCCCCAATCTTCTGGAATCAAACCATGTTCTGACAAACCTGCTTTTACATTTTCAGGATTTGCTCATTCTTTATCCATTTTATTTATAGCAACTACTACTTGAATTCATGCTTCTTTTGCATGATTAATACTCTCTATTGTTTGTGGTTTTACTCATTCATCTGCCGCTACTACAAGTATGGCAATATCTGTAGATTTAGCTCATCTTGCTCTCATCACTGTAAACGCTTCATGTCATGGAGTATCCAAAAATGTTATTTTTTGTCAATTTTGCTCAACTTGATAAGCTCATATGCTTTGTGTAATTCATCATGCTTCTCAAGATGCAACTTTCTCACTTCTAATATAATCTAAAAGTGAAGTCTTACCATGATCTACGTGTCACATTATACTCACTACTGGTGGTCTATTTACAAGTTTTGTTACATCATCTTCCTTAAGTAAATCAGTAATATTTCAAGTCAAAATATCACTTGCACTGATTCAAGCTGAATTATCTCTTGCTAATTTAATTCAAAAACTCTCGGCTATTATACTTGCCGATTCAAAATCTATTTTACTATTTATATTTACCATCATACCATTTTTCATAAACTCAGCTATAAGTTTAGAAAATGGAATACCAATTTTTTCAGATAATTCTTTAAGTGTAAGTATATCTGATATAATTACTTCTTCTCACACACGAGATGTAAGATTTTGAGCTATATCATCTACATTCTTTTCTTCCTTCTTTTTTTGACCTAAGATTTTATTTGATCTTGAAAAGGTAACTTCCTTATCTTCATCTAAATAATTATTATATCATTTTTTAAAATCATTTCTTTTTAAAAGTTGTTTTCTTTTTGCATAATTTTCATTATTATCAGAATATCATATTCATTTGTTTTTATCTTTTTTTCAATACTTTGATTTATTGTCATTGAAAGAAAAAGCTCTTGAATCATCTACTCTTGCTGGTAAATCATTATTCATTGATCATGATTCATGTTTTTTTCAATCATGTATTTTTGAATCATCCTTTTTAACAAAATCTTTTTTTACAAAATTTTGCTTTCTATCTTCTGTTTTTTTATCTTCTCAAGCTACAACTTTTCTAAATTTGAAAGTTTTCTTTTCTTCTCAACTTTTTTCTTCTATTTTTTGTGCAGAATTTACTTCGGCTTTAATTTCAACTTTTTTTATTTTAAACTTTGATTCTTTGATTTCATCTTTTTTCTCAACAAAATCTTTTTTATTTTCTTTTTCAGGTAATGTCACCTTTAAAGAAACTTCTTTTCCTTCTTGTTTTTTTGGAATAAGTTTTATTTTTTTCTTTGACTCATTTCATGTATTTCAACTATCTACAGTTTCGACACTTGAATAATAATCGTCAACAATATTTTTATCTACCATTTATTATAATAATTATTTAATACGACGAAATTTTAAGTTTTTTTGCATTTTTGTCAAAAAATTATAAAAACTTGTAAAATTTACTTTTTTTATTAATCTATTGGCTGAAATTTATATAATTAAAATTTAACAAAGTGGAAGATAAAATAAAAAGTATAGTAGAAAAGTTTTTTTCTAAAATGACTGTTGATTTTAGCAACATAGTAGTAACAAAAGAATTAGAAAATATATTTTATATAAAACTTGAAAGCACAGATTCTTCTTTGATAATTTGACCTAGATGAAAAAATCTGGAAGATATTAAAGGAATTTTAAAACTACTTTTAAATAGAAGTCTGGAAGAAAACATTATATTACATATTGAAATAAATGATTATTTAAAATCAAAAGAAGATAAATTAATCAATTTTATAAAATCAAAAATCGATTTTGTTGAAAAAACTTGAAAAGATTTAAAATTACCTTTTTTATCGGCTTATGAGAGAAAAAAAGTTCACTCATATGTTTCTGATTTAAAATCTGATATCTATACAAAAAGTGAATGAGAATGAAAAGAAAGAAGGTTATATATTTGTAAAAAAAATACGAAAATAACGATTGATTTAGACTGAACTGATATATAATAAATGGTGAATTGATGAAACGATGAAACGATAAAATGATGAAATGAAAATATATATATCAAATAATCGTTTAGTCATTTACTCACTTATTCATCTAAACTTATTTCTATGAAACAAAAAAAAGTTATAAAAAAAATTTCCTTTATTTTAGCTATTATTATAATTTTATTTTGATTTTATAAAATCAATGATTTAAATTATACAAAGCAAAAGAAAATACAGGCAAATTTAGTAGAACATCCTGAAAACCTACCAAAAAATGATGTTGCAAAAGCAACAAGTTTTTGATTTAAAAACATCAGAGCTGATCTATATTGGCTTCAAACCATACAATACATATGATGAAATGCTATAAGTTCAGCATATAAAAAGTATCTATATCAAATTCTTGATTTGATAACAGACCTAAATCCTTTTTTTGAACATCCTTATGTTATAGGTCAATTACTACTACCAGATTATAATGAAAGATATGAAAAACTAGCTACGGAAGAACAAAAAAAGTACAAAGACCAAGCAGAGCAAATATGATTAAAATGAATTAAAAATTTTTGTGATCTGGAAAAAATAGAAAAAATAAAAAATGAGGATGATTTGAAAATAATATGGACAGAAAAAGAATTTGAAAATCCATGTAAATCCTATCAAATCCCTTTTTATCTTGCTTTCATTTACTATTTTTACCAAAATGACCCGATAAATTCATCTTTGTACTACAAAGTTTCAAGTGCAAATAAAGATAGCTTAGAATGATCAAAAATACTAGCTGCGATTATGCAATGAAAATGATGAAATAGAGAAAAATCAATTTTTATGTTTTTAACACTTGCTCGTAGTGCAATTGATGAAAAAAAAGAAGAAGATAAACCATGTATAGAGCTTGTTTCCGCTATTGAAAACATAGATAGTGTTAATTGAAATTTAGTGAAAGATTTAGAAAATGCATTAATTACTATTTTTTGAAAATTTGAAGATGAAAAAGAAAAGCAATTTCTTGATTCAAATTCTTGTAAAAACTATGTAAATAAAGCTGTTAGAGAAATAAATTTGTTTTATTTAGACCAAGCAAATCAAAAATATAAAAAAGAAACTTGAAAAAATGCAAGAAATGCTAAAGAACTTTTTGATAAATGATATATAGATTATTTACCAAGAGATTTTCAACAATACAAAGATTACTGAATAGTTTATATTTTCAACAATAAAACTTGATTTTTTGATTATGAAATGGGAAATTACTAGAATTTTCTTTTACTAACAATCTTACTATATCAACTACTCACATAAAACTCATTCCAAAAATAAGCTAAAACCTTATAATTTAAAATCTTTATTCTAACTTTATAAGTCTTATAGTGTTTCATCATACCAAGATAAGAATTAATAATTGATAAAAAATCTTGTTTAATACTTTGTCATTCTCGAATGCCTGTACCCGGAGTGGTATGATCTGGGGATCTATAAAATTGAGTATCATTTTTTTCTAGATTATCAAGTCAATCTGAATAATGACAAAATATTTTTAATCTTTCATTTAATTTCTGTACTTTCGCATAAAAATATCAAATAGTTCTTTTTCTTATGTAATTTCTATGTGGTTTTATAAATGCTCACAAAAAAAGCACTCATTTTGTGTAGTGCTGTAAATATATCTTATTTGGATGAAGTGTAAGTCATAGATTATCTTGTAAATATATCTTTATTTTTTGAATAAGTGAAATTAGAAACTCTTTATCTTTATGAATAACTATAAAATCATCTACATATCTTCAATAATATCTACATCAAACTTCATTTTTTACAAATTTATCAAAATCCGATAAATATATATTTGAAAATAGTTGAGAAGTTAGATTTCAAATAGGAAGTCATGAATTTGGTTTTGCAAAAAATAAGCTTTTATTTTTTGGAAGTCATATGTAATCGGATTTTCTTCACTTAAATATACTATTTTTTGTTGGGTCGTTATATATAATTTTTTGGATTAATTTTAATAGAAAATCATAAAATTCTTCTTTTTTGTAATCATTGTCTCCTAAAAACCCCCTAACCCGGGTCTGCCCCAGCGATAGCGAGGGTACCTTTACAAAAGGGGGAATATTAGATTGTCATTCTTTCATTATGCACTCTTTGTAAAGAGGTATAGGGTGATTTTGTCCTTGTATTTCACTATATTGTCATTCCTGTGAAGACAGGAATCTTCTTTGTATTGTTTCTTGTTTTCATTCTAAGTACAGCTTTTCTTGTCATCCAATTTCTCTATGTTATCATTCTGAACTTGATTCAGAATCTTTAATGCTTTGATTTATCTCATAGCATTGAATAAAAGATTCCTGAAACGAGTTCAGGACAAGCTCTGAAATAAATTCAGGATGACAGTTTTCATCACATAGTTCAGGATGACTGAATTTAAAGTTCTTACATAAAACTTTATTTACTTTCTCCCACAATATATCTTTATCTATACTTATAAAGTAACCCGAAATATCAAGTTTCAAGATATAACAATCTTTGGTATAATTTTCACTACAACTCCTTATAAATTTACTTATTCTTTTAATTCAAAAACTAGTTCATTTACCAACTCTGCAACTATAACTATCATAAATAAAATCTTTTTCAAAAATTGGTGAAATATAGTTATAAACAAGATGATGAATAATTCTATCTCTGAAATCTCAAGCAAATACTTCTCTTTTAACTGGGTGATTTTGAATGAAATAAATGCTTCTTCAAATTTCATAAGTTCAA
>DYHI01000022.1 GCA_020724225.1 Candidatus Altimarinus sp.
ATTATAATTCTAAGTTGAGGATTATATTCCTTGTTTATTTTACTTTTTTTACGATAAAATATGGATTATCAAACAAGTTCTATACTGATGTTTTCAGTATTTTGATATTTAATATTCACTTTTTTATTATGAATATTTTTTGCTAGAAAAGTAAAAACATCAACAGATTACATACTTTCAGGAAGAAACTTGCCAATATATATAATTACAGCTACTGCTTTTGCTACATGGTTTTGAGCTGAAACAATTATATGAACTTCATGAGCAGTTATAGAAGAGTGATTTATATGAATTATACAGGATCCTTTTTGAGTAGCTCTTTGTTTGATTCTTATTTGATTATTTTTTGCAAGGAAACTCTATAGATTAAACCTTGTAACTTTATGAGATTTTTATAAGCTAAAGTATTGAAGAAAAGTTGAGATAGTTTCAAGTATTATAATAATTCTTTCATATTTTTGATGGATTGCAGCACAGATGTTAGCTTTGTGAAAAATATTTAATATAGTTACTTGAATAGAAACAGAATATGGAATCCTTATCGCCTCTGTAATAGTTATAATTTATACAGTTCTGGGATGACTATATTCTATAGCTCGTATAGATTTTATACAAATGATTCTTATTTTTGTTTGATTAATTGCAGCTTGATTTCAAATAATATGAAATGCTTGATGATTTATGACGGTGTTTAATCAAATTCCTGTATGAACTTTCAATATTATGCCAACTTTGGAACCAAAAGATTTTTTAGCATGGATTGCTGCTTGGATTACATTATGACTATGATCTATACCACAACAAGATGTATACCAAAGAATAATGGCATCAAAAACTGAAAAAGTAGCTATGTGGTGAGCTATAAGTGCATGAATAATGTATCTTACAGTAGCTATGATTCCAGTTTTTCTAGGATTAGTCGCAAAAGTAGTTTTCCCAGAATTATTAGAAAGTTGAGATTTTGAAACAATTTTAAGTTACATGATATTATGACATACTCATATTATCATACAAATACTTTTCTTTTGAGCTCTACTTTCAGCTATCATGAGTACTGCAAGTTGAGCTCTACTTGCCCCATCTACTATACTTTCAGAAAATATTATAAGGCCATATTTTAAACATTTAAGTGATAAAAAATTCTTATTATTAACTAGATACTCAGTATTATTTATGGCAATGATATCAATTTGATTTGCATTAACAAACTGAAGTGTTTATGAACTAGTTGCATGAGCATATTCATTGATATTAGTTTCTATTTTTGTTCCATTAGCATTTTGATTATATTGGAAAAAAGCAAGTCCTTTATGAGCAATGTTATCTATAATAGTTTGAATGCTTGTTTATGTAAAAATGGAATATTTTAGCAATAATCCAGAATGAGTAGTTCCATCTTTGATTGCATGATTAATTGCATCTATAATGTGAATGATATTTTGAACATATTTACCAAAAATACTTCATGAAAGATTTGAAAAACTTGAAAATGAATAGAGATTAATTAAGGAATAGCGGAATAAATGAAAAAATATTTAAATTTTTAATGGAACTAGCAATTATAAAATCAAAAATTTTTTAACTGTTTGAGCCTTAAAAAGGCGAGTTTTGAAATAATTTTTAGATTTTATTTGCGAAGTGAAATGTTAAAAAAATTTAACATTTTTGAATTATTCCGTGTTTCCTTAATATAAAAAACATTGCAATTGCAATGTTTTTTATATTTCTTCTTTCTCAATTTCTTTGTATCTATCAATAGATAATTTTAAAGCTCAATGTTTTATAAATTCTTTAAGTACTTTTTTTGCCTCTTCAAGTTGTCTATCATAGTGTTTTTCATAATCCTCTTTTTTAAACAATACTTCTATATCTGGATTTATTCAATCTTTATCTATATTATGTCATTTTGGAGTAAACCACTTTGCTATTGTAAGTTTTAATAATCATCAGTTTGATAAATCAAAAGGTTCTTGCACAGATCATTTACCAAAAGTTTTTTCTCATACAATTATAGCTTTATCATATTCTCTTAATGCTCAAGCAGTAATTTCCGAAGCTGAAGCTGTATTTCAATTTACAATTATAACTATTTTTTTATCGTAAATTTCTCAGTTATTTAAACTATAATACATCTGATCAAATAAACTATCTCTATACTTAACTTTTACCAAGGTTTTTCATTTTTCTACAAATTCTGAAAGTATTTCAACTGCACTTTGCAAATACCCTCATCAGTTATCTCTTAAATCTATGATAAGTCATTCAACTTTTGCATTTTTTACATCTTTTAATGCATTTCTAAACTCTTCTGAAGTTTTATCTCAATACATATTTAAAGCAATATACCCTAAATTATCTTCTTCCAAAATTTTTGTTTGAACTGAAGGTATTGTTATTTTTTGTCTAGTTACCTCCTTTTCAAATGAATCAATTTCTCAAGATCTTTTTATAGTTAAAATAACTTTTGTTCATGCTGGTCATTTTATAAGTTTAACCGCATCATAGAGATTTTTATCTTTTAGATCTATTCAATCTGCTTTAGTTATTAAATCTCAGTTCAATATTCAAGATTCTTTCGCTGGAGATCATTTTATAACCATACTAACAACTACTCATGAATCGACTTTTTCTACAACAGCTCAAATTCATTCAAAATCTCAAGCCAATGTCTCTTCAAATGATTTTTTATCACTTGGAGACATATATTCACTATGTTTATCTCATAAAGAATCTATCATTCAAGAAACCATTCATGAAACTAAATCTTCTTTTTTTATTCAATCTATAGAATAATATTCATTTTTAATTCTATCATAAGATTCCCATAACAAGTTTAAATCAAATTCATTTTTAACATCTTTTGATATATTAAGTTTTTCATATATCCCAGAAGATGAGTATTTATCTAAATAATTACTATATAAAAATCAAAGTAAGAAACTTGTTAAAAAAATTGTTAAAAAAAGTAGATTTTTAACATTATTATTAATATTTAACATTTTGTATTTTTTATCTTTTAAAAACTTTTTACATTTTTTAATATAATATTTAATTTGAAAAACACAAGTCAATTAAAATAAAAATTAATTGTTCAAAACTTTTTAACTTTTTTTAATGGCTTAAAATAGAGGATATTTTTAATAATTTTACAATTTTTTATAAACCCTATTTTTATATCCTTTATTTTAAGCGATTATATGTTTTCACGAGTCGAATTACTATTATTACTATATAAATATATTTATATAATATAATATACTATTATAATATTTGATAAATAAAAAAATATATGGTAAAATATAATAAGAATGTAAAATATAAATTAATATAAATATATTTAGCATTTAAGAAAATTTATAATTTAATAATTCATTTATGCTTTTTAGTTTTTTAAAACAACAAAAAGTATTATCTAAAAAAAGAACAATAGTAAAAACTATGATTCTTGCTTTAAATATAGAAGAAGAACAAAAAAATCTTTATTTAGAAGCTCTTGATGCTTTGGATGAAATAGGTTTAGATAATTTATATAGAGATTTAACTATATTTGTTGAAAAAATAGAAATAAAAGAAATTCATGAAATTGAAGAGAAAAACTTCTCAACAATAGCTTGAATGAGAAAAAAAGAAGCAGAAGAAAAGAAAAAAGAAATAAATTCTTTTTCATTTTTAGTTAATAACTTATAAAAATATGGAAAAAAATGAATTTTGAAAATATTCAAACCCTTTTGAAAAATGATTGGGGGAAGTTCGTCAAGAATGATTAAATAAACAAGTTTTCGATAAGTTATCAAAACTAGAAAATAAAACATGAGAAACTTTAGAAAAAGCAGAAATTACAAATTTTACTGAAAATCATTCAAAAGATTTAGATTGATTTTTTAAAAAAGCATTTTTAAAACAAGAATCTCAAAATACATAAAAGTAAAAAACCACTTTAAAATAGATAATTTATGAAGAAATTTAAATTTGCTGTATCAAAAAATCAACAGAGGTATGATATAGTATTGCAAGCAAATTCTGAATTAGAAGCGAAAGAAAGAGTACATAAGGAATGATACTCTATTTTAAGTGTGGAAGAAGTTAATGATATTGATATAAAGTGAAATAAATTTATTTTTACTGTTGAAATAGGATGAGAAATAAAAAATTGATCAATTTATTGAGAAGATATATTTAAATCTTATTTAAAACTAAAGAAAGATTTTTGATATAATATAATTTCTTTATTTGCTGAAAATGACAAAGATAAATCAGAACAAGAAAAAAGTGAAACAGTAAGAAAATTGGAAGAAGAATATCAATTGTATGTTAAAAAATTTCAAAAAGAAAAAATAGAAACAAAAAAAGAAATTAGTGAAAAAAGAGACAATTCAACCATAGAAGATTTTCATTTAAAAAAAGAGGTCGAGGAAACATATAAACTTATAGATTTTGTACTTAAAAAAGTAAAAAATATAACAGATGAAAATCTATATGATATAAAAGAAGAACAAAAATCAAAACTATTAAATATTTATAATAGTCTTGTATCAATCAAAAACTCTAGAAATGTAAATAAACTTAAAGAAATTTGAGAACTAGCTTTAAAAAAAGTTGGTAAATTAGAATTAGAATATTTAGATAGAACAAAAAATGAAGAAACAAAAGTTTTATTAAAAGAGACAAATACTTTGTTAAAACAAATTTGATCTAAAGAGCAATTTATAGAAAAAGAAAAAGATATATGATATATTATAAAAAATTGATTTTTAAAATTAAAAGAATTTTTTCAATCTAAAACAAAATCTAAATCAACTTTTTTAGATAAAGAAACACATTCATTTATCAAAACAGAGGTTTTATTGTCAAAATATAAAGAAAAAAGAAATGAAATAAATAAAGAAATATATAATAATTTGGTAATTTTTCTTTTTCCTTTTTGAGAAAATAAAGATAAAAAAGATATTCTACTTGCAAAAAAATCTGTTATTTCTCAAAATATTGCATTTTTAAATGCCAAATTAAAATGAAAGGTATATTCATATACAAAAATAGTAAAATGATATAAAAAGCTTGAAGAAATGTTTTTAAACACTATAAATTTTTTCGCCATATATTTTAAAATAATAATTTTTTTATATAGTTTAGTATTTGTAACTTTTTTTATGACTAACTATATGTGATTAACAAATTTAAATATAAATTTAGAATGATTAAAAGTAGTTATTAATTTTATAATTATTTATATTTTAATTTCTCTTACAAGATGATTTTTTTCTTTTTCTTTTAATTTTGTAATTTTCTTATTTCTGAATATATTTTTTGTAATAAATTTTTAAAAATTATTACAAAAAATATGTGATTTCTTCTTTTTTTCATTTCAATCATTTTTTCATCAATTTTTTATTTTTTTTATGATTTATCAAATTCATGAAATATAGTAAAAGATACTAGATTTATTACTCAGTATTTTGATTCATTGTCTTGAAATTTACTCATTGAATCATTTTCTTTTTTATGAATAGCTATATTTTTTTTGTTTTTCTTTTCTTCAGTATTTTATTGAAAGAAAGAAAAATCAGATTTTACACAAATAAAAAACTTAATTAAAAACAATTTCAAAACAATACTTTATTATATAGGTTTTGTTTTATTTTACTTATCAATTTTTTTGATATTAAAAGATCTTAATTTTTCATTTTCATATATAATTATATCAGTAAATATAATAATTTTAGCATTATTTTTTTTGACAAAAAAATTTTTTATTACATCTGATTTACTAAAGGTTAATACGATAATTTTTTCATCAATATACATTTTTTTATATCTAAATATTTTTATAAATAAATGAAACAATTTTTTAATAGTTGATTTCATTAATTCTATACTTATTTTTACTTCATATTTTCTTATATTATATAGTGATAAAGTTATATTAAAAAGAAAAAGTGATAGTTTGTTTTTGTTTTATCTATTTATTTACATTTTTGTTTTTTTAACTTTTTATTTTAATAATTTTTTCTGAAATTTCTTTTTATTAGCTTCTATATTTTCATTTCTTATAAATTTTTATATATTTCATTTTTTAAGAAAAATAGACTTTTTCAAGAATAACTTAGTTACATTGAAAATAATAGGAATATTTTTTTCATATTTTTGAATAGTTACATGAATATGTTATTTATATTTTGATTCAGTAAATTATTTTTTACTAGCAATAATTTTTTATTTATCCTTTTTCAATTTTAAAATACATAAGCTATATGAAAACTATATTTCTTTAACACTTTTTTCAGTAGGTTTTTTCTTTAGTGTTTTTTATATTTATTATAATTTTGTTTATTTAAATAATAATGATTCTTTATATTTATTAGGTTATTGATTAATTATTTCATTTTTTACTATTATTTCAACATATATTTATCAATTTGAATGGTATTATGATAATTATTTTATGCATATTGTTGCATTTATTATAAACTTGATTGTGACTTTCTATTTTTTCTATATAAATTGATTTGATTTATTGATTTTATGAATTATTCTACTTATCGACTCAATATTAATTTTTTTGAGTTACAATAAATTAAAACAAATCGAAGAGTAAAATTTTAATTAATAAAAACAAATAAAGTATGATAAACATAGTAGACAACTTAAAGTGAATAAAATGATCTAACTTATTTTTCCTAGTAGAAAAAAAAGAGTGTTTAGAAAAGCTAAGTTTTTTAAGTTTAGACAAATCAATTGTAGACAAAATTAATTTATCAATCAAGAAAAAAGAAAACTCATTTATACAGTTTTTCCTTTGAAAAAGGGATTTTGAGAACCTATATATTGTAGTCTATGTAGACAAAAGTAAAAAAAATATATATGAATTGCTATGAGAATATGTAACAAAACTTCCAGAAAACTTTACTATTATTTCAAACAATGTAGACAACTTATTACCTATAGTTGACACTTGTTTGTTATCAAGGTATAAATTTCAAAAGTATTTATCAGAAAAAAAAGAGGATAATATAAATATATATGTAACTGATGATAGTAGACAAAAAGTAAAAGATAGAATAGATACAATAGATAATATAATACTTGCTAGAGATTTAGGAGAAACTCCTACTTGTGACCTTTATCCTGAGTCCTTTGCTGAAATTATCAAAAAGACAAAATGGAGAAATACAAAATTAAAGATATTGTCACCAAAAGATATAGAAAAGAAATGATTATGACTTTTATGGGCAGTCTGAAAATGAAGTGTAAATAAACCATATATGGTTATTTTAGAAAGAATTGTGGATAAAAAACTTCCCACTATTTGATTTGTATGAAAATGAATAGTTTTTGATACAGGTTGATTAAATATAAAACCAGAAGAATGGATGTATCCAATGAAAGATGATATGTGTGGGGCTGCAACTGTTTTTGCCACAATGAAAGAACTTGATAAAAAAGATCTAAATGTAAATATTATTGCATGTATTCCTTTGGCTGAAAATTCTATATCATGAGAATCATACAGACCTTCAGATATAATTACAGCTTATTCATGAAAAACTGTAAACATAACAAATACAGATGCTGAAGGGAGACTTATATTGGCTGATTGAGTAAGTTATATATCAAAAAATTATAAACTAGATAAAGTTATAACTATAGCAACCTTGACTGGTGTAGCTCTTTATGCACTTGGTTATAGATATGCTTGAGTGATGTGAACTGATAGAAAACTTATTGATAATATGCTTTCATATTCAAAAGAAAATTTTGAAAAGTATTTTGAACTTCCTTTTGATAAATATTATGTAGAAAAAACAAAATCAACAATTGCAGACTTTGATAACTGGACAGCTTGAATTTATACTTGATCTACCATGTGAGGAGCTTTTATTTATAATTTCTTGTTAAATAATGAAGAATTCACACATATAGACATAGCTTGAATTGCAAATAATAGATTTGAGCAATATGGATTATACCCTAAATGTACTACTTGATTTTGAGTCGATAGCTTGAGTACTATATTTAAGTCATTAAAGTAATTTATATGAACTTATGAATATATAGACATTATAAATGAAAATTGTATGAGGTTTTATATGTAGCAATTCATTCTGAATTACTACAAGAGATGGTAGTATATAAAGCTTTATATGATCATGATTTATACTGAGATAATTCTATATGGGTTAGACCAAAAGATATGTTTCTTGAAAGTGTAGAAATAAATTGAAAATCATTACCTAGATTTGAATATGTTTGAAATAAAAAATATGAAAATGTATAAATTAATAAATTTTTTAAAAGATATTGTTTCACCAAAATATTGTTACTCTTGTAAAAAAGAGTGACATTTTTTGTGTCCAAAATGTCTGTCTACATTAAATAACTTTAAAGAGCTTTGTTTTGTGTGTAAAAAACCAAGTTATCAATTTGAATTACATAAAGAATGTGTAAAAAATGTCTATTATGACAAGGTTATTATATTAAGTCATTATAAGAATGCTATATTAAAGAAGCTAATAAAAGACTTCAAATTTTATTATAAAAAAGATATATGAAATGATTTTTGACAATATTTGTCTACAATACTTTTTAAAAATGAAGATATAATAAATAAAAGTAATTATATTTTGATACCAGCACCAATGTTTATAATTAGAAAACTTATTAGATGATATAATCATAGTGAAATCTTATCAAAAATGATTTCTTATAATACTTGAATAGAACATAATTTAAATATTATTAAAAAACATAGACATACTAGACAACAATCAAAACTTACAAAGCTATGAAGAGAATCTAATTTAAAATGAGTCTTTAAGATAAATGAGGATTTAATTGATTATATTAGATGAAAAAAAATCATAATAGTTGATGATGTAGTTTCAACATGAACTACTATAAATGAAATATCTAAAATACTAAAGGAAAATTGAGTTGCAAAAGTTATATGATTAGCTATAGCGAGTGATTAATTTGAGTTAATAAAAAATATATGATAAAATTATTAAAATATAATTAATTTTTTTATATGTGAAATCCTAATAATTGACAATTAGAATTTGATTTTTGAAAAAATCAAGAAGCTGTTAATAATACCACTTCACAAATTAATAGTACATTAGTGTCAGTTACTAAACTATTGCCAATAGATGTTAAAGATGATTTTGTTTATAAAAGTTTTAGAACATCTAATATTTGAGTTTATTGATGAAATATCTTAGGGTCAACACTCCATGAATTTAAAATAAGATATATTGATTTTTCACTTAATTGAACTAGTTATAGAGTTTATATCAATCAAAATCACTCATTAAAAGAGTGGTTTGCATTAGAGAGAAGAAGAAAATTAGTTATTGATTGAAATATTGTTGAAGTTTTACAAATGAAAGTAAAAAATGGCTATTCAGAGCCTATTTCTTTTAATAAAGTGTGATGAGTATTAAGATTAAAAGAATTTATAGTTAAATTATTAAAAAATTATTATATGGCTTATGATTAATAATTTTATTTTCCCTTGAATTAATTTATTTTTGATTAAAATAACATATTGTATTAAAGTGAATTTTATAATTCACTTTTTTTTAATAAATTACTTTGATGTATATGTCAGAATTTCTTGAGGTTTATTGAGCAAAAACACATAACCTAAAAAACATAAATGTAAAAATTCCAAAAAACAAAATGGTTATTTTTACTTGACTTTCGTGATCATGAAAATCAAGCTTAGCATTCAATACAATTTATAGTGTCTGACAACAAAAGTATTTAGAAAGCTTATCTAGTTATGCTCGTATGTTTATTTGATGAATAAATGAAGAAGCTGAAGTAGATGAGATAAAATGACTTTCTCCAACAATAAGTATAGATCAAAAAACAACAAATAGAAACCCAAGAAGCACTGTTTGAACAATTACAGAAATATATGATTATTATAAACTACTATATTTAAATATATGAGTTAGAAAGTGTATAAAATGTGGGAGTATAATAAAAAAAGATTCATTAAAACAAGTAATTGCTGATATATCATCATACAAAATAGACACAAGGTTTATTATAAAAGCACAGGTTTTTACAAATAAATCTTGAATGACAAAAGAATATGTAAAAAAAGAAGTTCTTGACATGGGATTTATTAGATTTTCATTGAATAATATCATCTATACAGTAAATGATGAATTTGAAGTAGATTCTAAAAAATCTTACAATCTAGACATAATTATAGACAGACTTGTTGTTAAAGATTATTCTGACAGTGATTCAAATGATTCAAAAAGACTAAAAGACAGTCTAGAATTGGCTTTTAAAACATGAAATTGATTCATAAAAATTGATTTTTATATAGATGATATTGTAGAGGAAAAAAAATATTCAAATAAATTTGTTTGCAGTAATTGTTGACATATTCCAGAAGAACTTGATATATCATGATTCTCATTTAATAGCCATAAATGAGCTTGTCCAGATTGTCATTGATTGTGAGTAAAATCAGTTTTTTTAGAGGAAAATATTATTAATAAAAAATTGAGTTTAGAAGAATGAGCTATAATAGTTCATTGATTTTGATCTTATTTTCATTCATTGATAAAAGAAGTTTGAGAAAAACATAGTATAAGAACTAGAGTACCATATAAAGATCTAACAAAAGAAGAAAGATACAAAGTTTTATATGGAACATGAGAAGAACTTTATAAAGTTAAATTTACAAATGAATCATGAAATACAAATACATATACTTCAAAATACGAATGAGTTATAAATACACTTAATAGAAGATTTTTCGATAATTCTTCTATGGATGCATGAAAACTTGATGATTTTGTAACAGAAATAGAATGTCCAACATGTGTATGAATGAGACTTAAACAAGAAAGTCTATCTGTTTTTATAAATTGATTAAATATATGAGATTTGAGTTATTTATCGGTTAGTAAATCACTAGATTTTTTAAATAACTTAAAATTGACTAAAGAAGAAGAACAAACAACAAAAAATGTATTAAAAAATGCTAGAGAAAGACTAGAATTTCTTGCATGAGTTTGATTGGATTATATGACTATATCAAGAAAGGCAAATACTCTATCTTGATGAGAAGCTCAAAGAATAAGGCTAGCAACACAAATTTGAGTAAAATTGGAGTGAATTATATATGTTCTTGATGAACCAAGCATATGACTACACCCAAGAGATAATGATATGCTTATAAGTAACTTAAAAAAACTTAGAGATATAGGTAATACTTTACTTATTGTTGAACATGATGAAGATATAATGAGAGAAGCTGATTATATAATAGATATATGACCATGAGCTTGAATACATGGATGAGAAATAATTGCAATGGGAACAATAGATGAGATTATAGACAATAAAAATTCTGTTACAGGCCCTTACCTATCAGGTAAAAAACAAGTTATTGTGGACAGAAAAAAAAGAAAAGTAGACAATTTTTTGAAAATACTTTGAGCAACTCATCATAATTTAAAAAATATTGATGTATCTTTTCCTATTTGAAATCTAACAGTCGTTTCATGAGTTTCTTGATCTGGAAAATCTAGCTTAGTAAACGATATACTAGCAAATTACCTTGCAAATAAACTAAATTGAGCAAGTAGACAAGTTTGAGAATTTAAATCTATAGAGTGAATCGAAAATTTAGATAAAGTTTTGATTATAGACCAATCTCCTATCTGAAAAACTCCAAGAAGTAATCCAGCTACATATACTTGAGTTTTTACATACATAAGGGATGTTTTCGCTATGTCTTATGAATCTCAAGTTAGGTGATATTGACCATGAAGATTTAGTTTCAATACAAAAGAATGAAGATGTGATGTTTGTGAATGAGATGGTGTAAAAAAGATTGAAATGCATTTTTTACCTCCTGTATATGTTGAGTGTGAAGAGTGTGGATGAAAAAGATTTAATTCTGAGACTCTTTCTATAAAGTATAAATGAAAAACAATTGCAGATATACTTGATATGACAGTTGAGGAGGCACTTTTGTTCTTTGAAAATCATAAAAAAATTTCAAATGTACTTTCTGTGCTCAACGAAGTATGACTTTGATATATAAAACTTTGACAGTCATCAACAACTCTATCTGGATGAGAAGCACAAAGAATAAAACTTGCAACTGAGTTGTCAAAAAGATCTACTTCAAAAACTATGTTTATTTTGGATGAACCAACTACATGACTTCACTTTCAAGATGTAGAAAAGCTCCTAAAAATATTACATTCTTTAGTAGATAAATGAAACTCTGTTATAGTTATAGAACATAATATGAATGTTATATTGAACTCAGATTATATTATTGATATATGACCAACTGGATGAGATTTATGATGAAATTTAGTAGTAGCTTGAGATATAGAAACAGTAAAGAACTGTAAAAATAGTTTCACATGACAAGCAATTAAAAAATATTTAGTTAACAATAAACTATATGGAACTTAATTTTATATTAGAAAAAGTTAAAAAGTTAAATAATTATATAGATAGTCATCATCAAAATAGAACTGAAAATGAAAAACTGTTACTTAAAGCAGCAAAATTACCTGAAGAAGTTTGAGAGTTATATAATGAGATTTTGTTATCTTTAAATTTTTCAAGAGATTGAAAAGAAAGTTTTAGTAAAGAGAACTTAGAAATAGAGTTAGCAGATATAATACTTTCAACTTTTGTTTTGTGAGATACATTGTGAGTAGATATTGAAAGTGCCTTAATTAAAAAA
The DNA here is from genome assembly GCA_020724225.1 of Candidatus Altimarinus sp. Lineage (GTDB taxonomy): Bacteria > Patescibacteriota > Gracilibacteria > BD1-5 > UBA6164 > Altimarinus. The sequence continues at coordinate 12,731 of DYHI01000022.1, forward strand.
TTGGATATAGTTTATAATAGGTTTAATTTAAATTAATATGAATTACTTACAACAAAATATAGATATAACTGAACTTTCAAATTTCAAGACAAAAGCTATTGCAAAGTATTATTTTGAGGTTCATAGTAGGCAAGATATATACAAAATATATGAAATTGTTAAGTTTGCAAAAAATGAAAATCTTAAAGTTTTATTTATTTGATGATGAACTAATTTACTTTTTGCTTTTGATGAGTTTAATTGAGTCGTAATAAAAAATTGTCTAAAATGATGGAGTTATAATGATGAAACAAAAATACTAGAATCATATACAAATGAGAAAATATGGGATATATCTGAGAGTTTAGAAAAAGAATATGGACAAGATATTTGGCATAGATTTATATGACTTCCTTGAAGTATAGGATGAGCTGTGTTTGGTAATGCATGATGTTTTTGACTCGAAACAGAAGGAAATTTTATGGATGCGGAAGTTGTCGACTTGTCTACATGAGAAATAAAAATATTAAACAAAACAAATGCAAATTTTACATATAGAAACTCTATTTTTAAAGAAACTGAGAGGTATTTCATCATAAAAGTAAGATTTGATTTGTCTAAAATGGTAGAAAAATATCACTCTGATGTGGACAATCTTGATTTCAGAAACAATAAACAACCAAAATGACAAAGTTGCTGAAGTTTCTTCAAAAATCCAAGTAAAGAATTATCAGCTTGATTAGCAATACAAGAAGTATGACTTAAATGATACCATTATAACTCTGCATATTTCAGTGAATTACATGCTAATTTCTTGATGTCAGAGTGAAAAAACTCTAATTGGAGAGATCTGATTTATCTAATTGATTTAGCAAAATCAAAAGTTAAAGATAAATATTGAATAGAGATGGAACCAGAAGTAAGAATAATTAATTAAAAAATATATGGAAAAGTTAAGAATACATAAATATCTAAGTCAGGCTTGAATATGTAGTAGAAGAAAAGCGGAAGACTATATAGAAAGGTGACTTGTTACTATAAATGGTGAATTAGCAAAGATTTGAGATATGATTGATCCAGGTATAGATAAGGTTGAATTTAGAGATGAAGCGGTAAAAGAACAAAAAAATCTTGTCTACTATAAACTAAATAAACCTGCTTGAATAGTTACAACTTGTGCTAATATATGAGAAAAAACTATTTTAGACATAGTAGACATAAAAGAGAGAGTATTTCCTATCTGAAGATTGGATAAAGATACAACAGGACTTATACTACTTACAAATGATTGAAGATTGGCTAATTTTTTAATGCATCCTAGGTACGAACATGAAAAAGAATATGTAGTAGAAACATTTTGACCAGTAAATGATGACCAACTAGAAAGTATTTCTAGATGAGTTTATGTACTTTGAAGTATGACAAAAAAGGCAAAAGTGGAAAGAATAAGTTCAGGAAAATTTTTTATAACTATTACAGAGTGAAGAAATAGACAAATAAGAAGAATGGTTGAAGAAGTATGATGAAAAGTAAAAAAACTTAAAAGAATTAGAATAGAAAATATAGAATTGTGAGATTTACCTATAGGAAGCTATAAAAGACTTTCACCTATTGAATTATCAGGATTATTCAAAATATTAAATATAGAAAAATAGTTTTGACTAAAAAGAAAAAATGATTATCATTTAAAACGAGAATAATTCTCGTTTTAAATGATAATATAAAAATTATGAAAGATTTATACAAAAAAGCTCTACAAGCATATATAGAAATGCTTGAAATTCATATAGATACTAAGACAAGTGATTTACTATTTCATAGAGAAACTGCAGAGTTTTATGAGAAATTGTTTTCAGTTGCTCATAGTATAGGTGAAAGATATATTGATTTAGATTGAAATTTATTTGACTCTTCTCTTTCTGAAAAGAAAAAAAGAGCTAATGAAATTATTTCAAACTTAAGAAAAGAAATAGAACAATACCAAAGTAATAATGAATTATCTTTATGAACTGATGATTTATTGTGATGATTAGCAGATGATTTGGAAGATATAGAATGAACAAGTAAGTGATTTATAAGGTAGTCAAAAAACTAGAGTTTTAACTCTAGTTTTTTATTTTACCAAAATTTTCTTTTAGTATATTGTATCAAGTAGTTTTTAATTTTGTGTATTTTTCAAAAGGGAAAAAATCATGCATTTGTTTTTCTATATCATTGTCTATTATGATGATTTTGTTGTCTACAATTTTATAAAATTCTCTATCTCATTCTATTTTCCTAAAAGTTTTTGTTAATCTCATATAGTCTATTATTGATAGATATGTTTTTTGAAGATACTTCAAATCTATATCACTATAAATATATGGAATTTTATTTTTGTCTAACTTGAATGAATATAATTTGTCTAATATAGATAATCAAAAATCTTCTATAAAGGCATCTAAATCATATTTTGAATATACTATTCTAGACAATTGATATAAATTTTCTTTGTCTACATCTTTATAACAATCTCATACAAATTCACTATCTCTCCATAACTGATCTAGTAATAAGTGATAATAGTATCAAAGATTAAAGTAAGTGAAATTTTTATCTAATTCCATTTTTTTGAAGTTACTTGGAAAATCACTTGAATAATATGAATCTCAATTATAATAGTGGGTTACTTCCCTTTTTATATCAATTCATAATTCTTTTAAATTGTATGAAGAATCAACAAATATACTTCAAGCTAGAAACTCTAAAAGATTATCTTCTGTAGGAAGATAATCTTTTAGTTTTGCTCATATCTCTATATGTACTATTGAAAAAGGCATTTTTATTTTATTAGGATTTTAATTTCATTTATTTCTTTTTTTATATTATTTAATATTCTCATAAAACTTGATTTTATTTCTGAAGGATTATTAAATGAAATATTTTTGAAATTTAGTAATTTTTTATTTTCTCTTTCTAGGTTTTTGATATGTTCTAGTATAGTTTCTATATTTTTATTTTCAGATTTATTTAATTTTTTTGTAAGATCATTTGTAAATATATTTAAACTTTTTGATAATTTTTCAGAATAATTTGAATAATTATTTTTTACTTTATTAGTTTCTATTTCTATTAATATCTTTTTATTTTTTAGGTATGATTTAATTTTTGGATTAAGGGTCTTTAGTTCATTTATAATGCTTCTCATTATATCTTCGGCAATGTTTTTTTCTATACTTATAGTTTGTATCTTTCTAAGGGATAGAATCATTTTATCAATTTTTTTAAAAAAATCACCAGTTTCTTTATCTCATTTTATATCATATTTAGTATTAAAAATTTCTAATTCATTCTTTAAATTTGATAAATATTTTTCAATTAATCTAGCTCAATTTATGTTGTTTTCTGTGTTTGAAACTGTTGGATTTAGATTTAAATTGAAGTCATCATAATACGAAATAGCTCCTACTTTTTCTGTAAAAAGTAAGATTGTTAGAAAAAAGATGTAAAAAATTATCTTTTTCATTAATTAATTTTGTTAATACTAATTGTTAATTATTATATACTTATAATTATTTTATCAAGATTATTATGCCTAAATTTGTTAAATTCTTTATTTCCTGAGGAATAACCTATTTTATTAATATTTGATTTACCTATTTTTTTGATAAATATTTATTATTTTCTGAAGAGTTATCATACTTTTTATCTATATTAATAATAACTTTAATTAATTTCATAATTTCTTTAAGATTTACATTTAATATAAAGTATAATCATATAATATTTATCAAATATATATTTTTTCTATCATTATTTGCTATTTTAAATTATATTTTAGTAATTTTAATTAAGAACTATTTAAGAATTGATTTTTATATAACAATATTTTTAGTTACAACTTTAATTTTTCTTTTAAAATTTATTGTTTATGATAGATATGTATTTAATTGAAGATGAAGTGATTAAATGATAAATTAAAACCATAGATTAGCTGAAATTATAACTATTTACTAACCATTTTCATATGATTGTTGCTTTAGATCTTGAAACTACATGATTATCAAAAGAAAAAGATTTTATTATAGAAATTGCATTGATTAAATTTGATGAAAAAACTTTTGAAATACTAGATGAATATACTACTTTAATCAATCCTTGAGTTTCTATTCCAGATTTAAATATAAATATAACAGGTATAACAAATGAAATGGTATTAAATGCCCCTTTTTTTGCAGATATTAAAGAAAAGATTAAAGAATTTATATGAGACTTCCCTATTTTGTGACATAATACTTATTTTGATAGAGATTTTTTGATTGAAAAATGAGTAAAAATAGAAAATAATATAGTTATAGACACATTTTTTTTGGCTAATATTGTTTCTTTCAAATCAAGATCAATGAGCTTAGAATCACTGACTTCTTATTATTGAATAGAATTAAATTGAGCACATAGAGCGTACAACGACACAAAAAGTACAGTTTTGTTATATAAAAAACTGCTAGAGGAGTTAAAAAACATAGATACGGAAAGTTTAGATTTACTAAATTTTGTATTTTCAAAGTCAGTTGATAAAAATATTAAATATTTACAAAATAATATTTTTCAAACAGAAAAAGTATTGAATTTTGAAGAGTTTGAGTTACTGCATTTAAATAAATTAAAGAAAACACCTTTTTATATAAATCCATCAAATAATCAAAAACTAGATAATTTGAAACAATATTTTGAAAAATTAAATGATTTTGAAGAAAGAAAAAATCAATTTGATATGTCTCAATATATTTTAGATAGTTTTTTTTCGACAAAAAAATGAGTGGTTGAAGCTCCTACTGGAATCTGAAAAACAATAGCATATTTAATCCCCTCTATACTTTATTCATTACAAACTTGAAAAAAAGTTTTTATTTCTACAAAGACAAAAATATTACAAGATCAAATATTTTTTAATGATTTATCCAAGGTAAAAAAAGCATTAGGTTTAGATTTTAATTATACAAAAATAAAATGAAAGAAGAATTATGTATCTTTAAAGTCATACTTTGATTATATCAAAAACTTTGACATAGATTATGAAAAAGTGTCATTTTTGTCTAAAATATGTTTATGGCTTTGTGAAACTGAATTTGGTGAATTAGATGAAATAAATTTTTCAAGTAATGAGTATAAATTTTTAAAATATGTCAATTCTGACAATAATGAAACACTAAGTGAAAAAAATATTTATTATAAAAATGAATTTCTTTATAGACAAAAAATCAATTTAGAAATGTCTAATATAGTTGTCGTTAATCATAGCTTACTTTTTAGTGATTTAAAAAATGATTTTGCTGTTTTTTGAAGTATAGAAAATTTAGTTATAGATGAAGCTCATTCTATTGAGGATATAGCAACTGAAAGTTTGAAAAAATCGTTTTCTTTAAAACTTATAGAAGAATCTTTAGGTTATGTAGATTTGATTTTTAAAAATAATTTTATAGATAATAGTGAGATAAATTCAAAAAAAGAATATTTATTGTCTACTTTGAAAATGTTTATGGATGTTTTTTATACTTATTTGAAAGCAAAAACAAATAATGAAAATTATATTATAAACACATTAATAGACAATGATTTTTATAATAGACAAGATGATTTTTTCTATAAATCATGAGAAAAAGTTAAAGAATTGTTAAGTGAGATAATAGATATAATAAATAAAACTAACTTCGATTTTTCAAAAGAGATAAATTTATTAACTTCTATAATAGACACAATGGACAAAATTTTGTCTAAAACAAATGATGACGAATATATTAAAATAGCTTATTATTCTGAATATGAAGGAGTAAAACTTGAATATACTATTCTAGACATATGAGAATATTTAAGAATTAATTTTTGGGATTATCTGACTAATTGTTTCTTGTTAAGTGCAACTTTATCTATAGCAAATGATTTCTCTTATATTAAAAAATCTCTACATTTAGAGAATTTTCAATTTGTACAGTATGAAACAGATTTTGACTATTCAAAGCAAGCAATTTTATATATTCCAAATGATTTATGAAGTATAAAAAATAATTTTTCAAAAGTTCAAGAGTTTATAAAACAATTTATTACTAAAGTTGCTTGAAATACTATGGTTTTATTTACTTCTCTTGCGGCGGTCAGAAATGTATATATAAACTTGAATTTTTATGTGAAGAGTTTGTGAAGTAAAATTTTAGCTCAATCTATTTTTGGTTCAAAAAATAAGATTTTAGATACTTTTTTGCAAGAACATGATAAAAGTATAGTTTTGTGAACTGATTCTTTTTGGGAATGAGTAGATATTCCCTGAGAGCCATTAAAATATTTGATTATACATAAAATGCCATTTGCAGTGCCAACAGATCCAATTTATTTATCTAGAAGTAAATTGTTTCTAAATCCATTTTCTGATTATTCAGTACCAAAATCTATTCTTAAGTTGAAGCAATGATTTTGAAGATTAATAAGAACAAAAAATGATACTTGAATTGTTGTATTTCTTGATGATAGGATTTATTCAACAGATTGGGGGAAATCCTTTATTAGAGCCTTCCCTAATGATATTAAATTATCAATACTTAAAAGTGCAGATATTTTATCACTGATAGAAACTAAAAAATAAGGAATAACTGAATAATTTTTAGAAAAAAAGATAATTTTTTTGTAGATTTTAATTATCCAGTTATCCCTTAATATAAAATTCTATATTGTAAAGTCATTTTTTTGGATTTTTTATAAAAGATATGTTATTATACTCTAAATTAGTTTTTAAATATTTTTTATGGATAACTCAAAAAACAATGATTTTGATAATTCAAATATCTTTGATGAGCTAACAAAAGACATTGAACTAGAAAATAGTGTAAAGAAAATGAAGGAAGAAACAGAAAAAGATGTGTATGATTATTTATCTTTTTATTCTTCTGTTTTCAAATTTATAAATTATATTCTTCTGTTAATAGTTATTTTAACTTTTTCTTATATATATATTCAAAAATCAGATAAACTGTATCAAAGTCAATATCTAGATTTACTTTGCCCTGTGTTTTTATGAGATGTAAGTAACTATCTTTCTTCAAATTGAGAAACTTGTTCTTCAATCGAAGCATTTAAAATAAACTTTGAAAAAAATGTCTTAGATGTGGAAAAAAACAATCAATTTACTAAGATAATAAATATTTTACCGAGTGCATATGCTTTGGAAAATATTTGAAAATCAAAAGAAACAGTTTTTCTTTTGGATAAATCACAAAATAGATTGAAAGTACTTCAAATTTTGCAAGAATTTGATAAGTTAAAAAATGGGTATTATTCAGTCGATAAAAGAAAAATAGAATGTAGAGACATACAAATTGATTCAAAAAATGTATTTAGAGCAAACTGTTCAGCTTATTCTACTAATTGGGATGAATCAATACTTTGATATGATTGAACAGAAAAAGATATAATGGTAAGTTGAACATCTATATCAGTAGCAAATAGTTTTCTTAATTATATTAATACGACAAATAGTAATTTTACTATTTTAAATAAACAAAAAACATTTTCATCTGAAAATGTTTTCGGAAAGTCATTTTACTATTATAAAACTGACTTTAAGTTAGAACTAAAATATAGTTGAAATAATTTAATCTTTTAAAAAATTTTTATGATAGAAAAAAGAAAACAACCTTTTGTTGTTACATGATTTATATTATCAATATTATTTTTAATTTTTTTTATAGTAATAATTTTTGTAAGTATTTACCCCTCTATAAAAGAACTTGAATCAGAAAAAGAAAAATTATGAGTTTTGGTTAATAATTATCAAGATATAAAATCTAGGTGAATTACATACGATGATTTTAATGAATTAAAAACTGAAAAATCACTAACTTTGTATTTACAAAATATATTAAATGAAATTGATGATAAATTTTTTGTTTGAAACTTTGAAAATACTAAATGATGAGATTATGCATCATTTATAGAGAAAAAAACAGCAGAAATAAATTCTAAAATAAATAGTGATGATTATAAAAATAGTGTAGACTTATATAAAAAAGTTTTACCTGCATATGTGGAGGTAGGGGAAAAAGATGATGTGTGAATTATGACAGATTTTAAATTTGTTAATTATTTGGAGATAATAACTCGTACATTTAATCTATCAACAAAAAATAAAAGTGTAACAGTTTGAAATCTGAGTATTTTAGCTGATTATGATTCTTCAAATACAAAGAATTCATGACTTGATACAACTATTTTTTATATTCCTTATGATTTTGATGTATCATGAACAAAAAAAGATATAATTGATTTTATTTACTTTTTGGAAAATGTTTGATCAATCAAGTATTCTATTGATAGTAAAAAAATAGAAATGTATAAAGATAACTTTTTAAACAAAAAATTACTTTGATTTAATTCTTCTGATATACTTGAAAATCCAATAGTAGATATCCAAAGTATAAATTTCTCTGATTACATAGATTCAAATCCTAGTATAGTAGACTATAATGATTTTAAAACATATATTAAAACGACACAATGAGATGAAAGAATAGATACTAAAATAAGTGTTAGATTTTATGTAAAATGATTACCAAATCATAAAATAGAAGAAGCAATAAAAAATTTAGCAGATAAATATGAAAAAACAAAACAAACTTATATAAAAGCAAAAAAAGATTGATTATGAGATTTAAATAAAATAGAAAAATGACTTAAATATTTACAAGAACTTGACTTAACAATAAAAAATATTAAATCAGCAAAGAAAGACTTAAACAATGTATATAAACAAGTAATAGAATTAAATAAAATACTTGATAAATTAAGTATACCTTAAACTATTATGGTTTCCGAAATTTTTAGAGTAAATTCGAAAACAATTTCCTAATTTTGTCAGAGCCAAAATTTTGGAAAAGGGTAAAATTCTCATTTATTTCAAAAAATCGGAAACCAAATATAATAAAAAAATTAAAAATTAAAAATTAAAAACAAAAGATGCAGTATAAAGATATTTTAGAACAATTAAAAAATCTAGTATATAAATGAGATAATATCCAACAAATATGTGATTATATAATACTTGGAGCAGTTCTTTGAGATGCTTCAGATATTCATATAGAGCCACTTAGTTCGTATGTTAGACTTAGATATAGAATAGATTGAGAATTGAGAGAAATACTTGAATACCAAAATTTTTTACATCCTTGAATTGTAGCGAGATTTAAAATATTGTCAGAACTTAAAATAGACGAATCAAGAATACCGCAAGATTGAAGAATAAGTAAAACAATAGCAGATAAACCATTAGATCTCAGAGTTTCTACACTTCCTACAGTTCATTGAGAAAAAATAGTAATGAGAATTGTAGACAAAAGTAAAAAAATACCACCTCTTGATGATTTATAAATTGAGTGAAAAAATCTTAGATTGATCAAGAAGGCTATTGAACTACCTAATTG
>DYHI01000023.1 GCA_020724225.1 Candidatus Altimarinus sp.
ATTAGAAATCAAGTAGAAATTGAATTGAGGACATGAAATATTAAAAAAGCTGTAGATGTAGCTTGAATAAATTGAATTAGTGATGATATTATTAAGTTATTAACAGATTTAAGATGAAAATATGAAAATCCTGTAAAAGCTTCTACTACATCATCTAATTCATCTACAAATCAAGCTGAAATTAATAGAATTTTTTGAGAATCAAAATGAACACAAGGATGAACTGTTACTGCAGAATGAAAACTTATTGAGTGGTCAAAAACTGAAACTAATACTAATAAATTTAGTATAGATGGTAGAATTTATGAATTAAAACCAAATGATCAAATAAAGCTTGAACCTTATAATTGAAAAACTGTCATTGATGTAAATTGAAAAACATTAACATGAGAGTTTAAATTTGTAAGACAAGAGGCTGACTGAGCTTTAATATTAAGAGCAGCATCTTGAAGAGAAATTAAAGTTCCTTTAAGTTGAATTAGTAAAATCAATAAAATTGAAGTTCCTGTTACTTCATGAGTTGGTTATACTGTTAAACCAGTTGTTGCTCCAATAGGATGAAAAACAACCTGAACTTGAAGACTTTTAGATGATTTATTAAGTTGAGCTAAAAATTGAGCAAAAATATGAGCAATATGATCTCCATTTGTGTATTTTAATAATGAGGAAGATGATAGAGTAAATGATCAATGAGCTAGATCAGCAGAGAATGCAATTCAACAAATAAATCTACCTGAAGATGATAAAACTCAATCAGGAGTGTCAACACCAACACCAACACCAGCACCAGCACAACCAGCACAACCAGTTGCATCAGCAGAACAAACTCCAACAGCACCAACACAACAAACAGCACCAACACAACAAACAGCACCAACACAACAAACAGCATCAGCAGGACAAGCACCAACAGAACCAACACCAACCACAGAATCTGTCACAGAGAATCCAACTTATACTGAAGAAGACTATAATAAATTAAAAGCATTTATAGAAAATAGAAGTTGATTTACCAAAGATTCTTTAGCTGATAAAATTATTTCAAGCTCAGATGTTCTTAATTGATATAAACATTTTTGATATAATCAAGATTGAACCCTTTATTTGAAACAAGAAAAATCACCTTACAATGAATTAATGATAAAATTTGATTTAGATAAAAATAGTAATAATATTACTTATTCTATATCAAAAGAAACTTGAAGAGATTTTATGGATAATCCACAGTATGAATCAAAATGAAAATGAAAAGTTAAATTATCTATAAATTGAGGAAAAGTAGACAAAGTAGAACTATTAAAATAACCTCACTAAAAAAGCTAGAAAAATCTTCTAGCTTTTTTAGTTGTAAAATCTAAGTTTACAGATATTGATGAAGTTGCTTTCATCATGCAATAATATAATCTAGATGCTCTTTTTTTAGTCAGTTATTTGGATTTTCCACTACATTTTTCCAAAAAGCTCTTATTAAATTTAGTGCTTGTTTTATAGTTCTACTTGTTCATAATATCTGAATTATATAAGCTTGTATCATATCAATCTTTTCTAAATATTCTTCTCAAGGATTTGTTTTTTTATTTTCTCATATTATTTGTAAAGCTTTATTTGTATATTCTGTTATGCTTTTTTGTACTTCTCATTTTAAGTAATGTAAATAATGTCATGGCATAATATAGTCTCTAAATAATTCTTTTAAATATTGTTTATCTTTATTATTTGATCATATTAATTCATAATGAGAAACTACTTTAGGATCACGATTATTATAAAATAGTTCTTTTGGTCAAAATGTATTTCGTTTTCACTGTCAAAAACTTGCAGATAACTCATCTAAATAATACATTTGATTTAAATATGTATCATAATCAATAGTTCAATTTGGATTTTCACTTAAGTTTATATCTCTTCAAAATAATCACCTTACAAAATCAAAATCTTTATAAGTAAGTCAAGCTCTAGAATGAATTCATCAAACTCAAATAAATCTATCAGAATTTCTTTCTAAGGAATTGTATTTGTATCAAGTTTCTTCATAAAGTAAACTATCTCAAATAATTGTATTTAAATGATGTTGGTATTCATGATGAAGACTTGTAGTTACACTTACTCAATCTTTTCTTTCATCTTCTGAAATATCTATTTGTATCATTGAAATAGTTACTCAATTTATTTCAATTATTTTATGATCTCATCTACTTTCTACTCAATCAGGTTTATAGTCTTTACTATTATAAAAACATATAATTGCTCAGTTTATAACTCTAATATTTAAATATTTATCAAAATTTGAATCATTTGTTTTTTTATATTGCTCTGCTACTTTTTGTTTTTTGTGAATTATAGGATGATTAATGGTTAGTCATGAAATATCTGAAACAAATACATTATCTCCGGTTATTTTTACTTTTATATTTTTTCGAAACTGCATTTGTAGTAAAACCAATTTATCAATAACTCGACTAAATGCTTCTAAATTTCATTCAGGTGATGATTCTCTTAATTTCATTGATAATAATTAAATACTATTTTTTATATTATACCATGTATAAAAAATATAATCAAAAAATGCATTATAGATATTTAAAATAAACAATAATTCTTTTTTATTTCCTCATAGCTTTTGTTGCTATCAAACTCTTAGCTTTTCAGTTTTTTATTTTTACAATTCAAGCAGGTGAGATTAATTCTCAATTTTTACAATAAATTTGGTAATATCAGTCTTTGAAATTTAAACTAATTTCTTCTCATTTATAGAGATTATTCAAGATTTCATCATTTATCAAAACTGTATTTTTTTCAAATATTTCTAAAGTTCCTAAGTAGAAATCTGGTTCAAAACTACCATTCTTTAATTCTCAGATTTTTACTCAGATTTTGTAAAAAAATATTTTTTTCCATAGATCTTCTAGACTTTTATCTATCATATGGATTTCATCTTTGTATCTATAAAACTTTTTTCATTTTGCAGAGTATCAAAAATTTGTTTCTAGAGATTTTTCAATCAATTTTGTATCTTTTGAAGAAAGTTTTTCAAAGTTTTGAATTGTTTCTTTTTGTCTTGTTTGTCATTCCCTTGAAGAAGGGAATCTTCCTTGTATTTTGTTCTGAGAGTTATTTGAGTTTAAGGGATACTTAGATTCCATTTCATTTCACTCAGTATGACAAAGACTCTTTATCTTCTTTATCTTTGCTACAAAAAATCATCAAGTATGACTTATATGTGGCCAGTTTCTTATGAATAGATTAGAGTTTAGAGTTTTTAGTTTAGAGATATGTCATTCTGAATTTATTTCAGAATCATTTAAATAATTGTTAGCACTGGCTACATCTATTTTACCATTTTCAATTTTACATTTTCCATTATTCAACGGAATTATTTCCAAACATCAAGCATATTTTTCCATAATTGTATTTACTACTTCTTCATTTTCTAATGTATTTAGAGTACAAGTTGAATAAACTATTTCTCATCATACTTTTGTACAGACTACAGCACTATCAAGAAGGGATAATTGAAGTTTTTGTATACTTTTTATGTTTTTTATATTCCGGTATTTTAGTGAATCATCAGTTTTATATGCAGTTCATTCTCCGCTACAAGGGGCATCAAGAAGTACTTTATCAAATATTTCTTCGTAGTTTTTGAAATTTCTTCAATCAAAATTTGTTGAGGCTACATTTAAACTTCACATCCTGTCTAAGTTTACAAAAAGTCATTTAAGTCTTTGTTTGTCTATTTCGTTTGCTATCACAAGAGAATTTGGATAATACTCTGAAAGTTGAGTAGTTTTTCATCCTGGACTTGCACTCATATCTAGAATCAAATATTGTTCTTTATCTATAACATCTCATGACATATAGTAAGGAGAACTTGAAGCTGCTAATTCTTGGATATAAAAAAATCAATTTATATGTTCTAGGGTGTTTCAAAGTGCTATATCTAGGTCTTCAAATCTATCTATGTAGAATGTGTTTTTTCACATAGAAGTGCTAGTTAATTTCCATCATTTTGTTTCAGCTATTTTTTTGAAATCTTCTACTGAGATTTTGTTTGTATTAACTCTTATTGATTTTTTTAGGGGTTTACTTAAAGATTCTTCAAAATCTTTCATTTCAGTATCTGAAAAGTTGAAAGTTTGTTTTATGTAGTTTAGGAAGTCTTGTTTCATGGATAGATTAGAGTTTAGAGATTAGAGTTTTGATTATTGTTTTTAGTTCTGGTAAGCTTTCTTTGATTGTATCCCAGACTATCATACTATCAAGTCATAGATAATCATGAGTAATTCTATTTCTTAATCACTTCATCTGATTAATGGGAATATTTTTTATTGTTTCCTTTTCTTTTATTTTTCAAGCTAGTTCTCAAATTTGTTGTAAAACTAGACAACATGCATCATATTTTTCTTCATTTTCTACAAAATCATTAAAAGATATACCTTTTGTATATCTTTCTATTTTTTCTATATGATCTAGTATTAATTCTATTAATATTTTTTCATTTTTCATAATCTAAATAATTTGGATTAAATCTTTTTCTATATATGGGACAAGTTTCCTGTTTATAGAATTTCTTGTTACAAAATCTATTTTTTTAATTCATGTTATTTTATGTAAATATGATTCCATTTCAGATAAATCAAGAAGAGTGATTTTATGTATATTTCTATCATAATCTATAAGTAAATCTAAATCACTATTTTTTTTATTTTCTCATCTAGAATAAGATCAAAATAGATATAGATTTGTTATTCCATATTTTTTGAAGTATTTTTTTGTATCAGATGCTTTTAATATTTCAATAATTGATTTTTCCATATATAGATTTAATTGTTTTAAAACAATTATTAGTTTATGAAAATTTAAAAAAATGTAAAGTTTTAATATTACGTTACTTAATATTACGTTACTTTGTATTATGTCATCAATGATTTGTCATCTTCGGACTTGATCCGGAGATCTACATTATATTTTATGATGTTTTTTTCTTGTCATCCCCTGAACTTGATTCAGTATCTTTGATACAGTGATATTATATGTTATACTTACTTTTGTAACCAAAAGTAACAAAAGTTTTAAGGGTATTTCATCCCCCTCTTGCCGTTGCGAAGCCTCGCTATGGCGAAGCACGGTAAAAACCCCTGAAGTAGTGGTAAATCTAAGTTGGTTTCGCTAATTGGAACAATTTAAAATGATTTATTTGTGAAATAATCTACAATTTAGTGAAAATAATGAAAAAGAAAAACCGCATCACTGCGGTTTAACGGTTTGTTGTTGCTGTTCTTGTTTTGTTTCTTTTTTCTCGTCGCAGCTTGATAAGGCTAAGGCGAGTAGAACAGCAAGTAATAGAGAGTATTTCATCTCTTTTTCTCCTTTCAAAAAATTTTGCTAACTAATTGTCTTACTAGTGTCGCTGGTGCACTAGCCTCATGAAGGGATAGTTAACGGATCCTAGATGAGATTATTGACTCGGGCCAGGTGTCAGGCGTGAGCAGCGAAGGCGCCACCGACTGCGAGGCCGGCAACTGCCAAAGCGATGAGTTTCTTCATCGTCTTTCTCCTAAGAGAGGTTAGTAAACTACACAGATATTCTTGCGTAGGGCTTAGTTCTTGGTGACTCAGATGAAGAACTTAATCATCACACCGGGCATGATTTTCTCCTGGTTGGTTACAAGAAAAAGTCCACAATTCGCTAGGTTTTTATCCTAGAAAGGGACTTTTTTATTATAGATTATTTTATTTATTGTCAAATTATTTATGATGGTTTACAAATTTGATAGTATATCTCAAGCAAATTTTGTTCTTTCTTCATCAAGTATTCATTCTTGATCTTCAAAATAATATGTCATAACTCATAAGGCTATCTTTTCAGTTTCTGTAAGGAGATATCATAAAATATTGTTATTTTCTATATTTTCTCATTGCTTTTCAATACTTGTTTTTATGAAATTATCTAAATTAAATCATTTTTCTGTAAATTTTCAGTAAGCACTAACTACTCAAAATCTTATATCATCTGGAGTTAATCATTCTACATTTATTCAGTAGGTAGATATAAATTCTGTAATCATCTGATTTGGCAGATTTATAAATTCTTTTCTATAATTCCTAATTACGAGTCAAGAATCTTCTAGTGTGTTAGGTATATTCATTTTTTATTTTTATTAAATTATATTTGTTTTTACTTTTTGAAACTTTCAAGTATCTCTCTTGCAACTTCTTTTCATCCAAGTCAGAATGCAAGTCAGGCTCATAGAGTTATTGTTGATATAAATCATACAAAAATAGTATTTATTATAAATTGATCAACTATTTTTATATAATTTAATACTATCATCACAGTAAAAAATAATATAACTATTTTTGATCACATAGCTATTATTTTACTTGTTTGATGTTTAGTTAATTCAAGAGTATAGTACACTATATCATAAACCGTGTTACTAAATCTTAATCAAAAAAATCATATAAGTATAGCTATAAATAAACTTGGTAAATAGTTAATTACATCACTTAAAAATCTTTCAACTTCTGTAATTCATATAACAACTATGCTTAATCTAAAAAATATTAAAAATATATAATAAGAAAATGCTTTTGCTGTTAATTTGTCAACATTTATTTTTTCTGTCAGTTTTTTTCTTGAAACTTTATTTGCTGATTTTTTATGAGGTTTTTCTGAATTTTCTCATAAATCAATGTCCATTTTTGATTCAAGTTTGTCTATTAAGGCAATAATTTTAAATTTCCTAAATAAATACATTATAGCTTCATATACTATAATTGAAATAAGTATTCAAAATAAAAGAATTGTTATTGCTCAAACAATTTTAGGTCAGTAAAATTCTATATTTAGCATTATATTAGAATAAATACTATCTATTAAAGCATGTCATCAATTTAGAAACATAGTAATTTAATTAATAATTAACAATTAAAAATTAATAATTTTGGATTTTTTATTACGATATAAATTACTTCCTTAATTATTCACTATTAACTATTTACTATTAATTACAGTTATTATATCATAAAATATAAAAAATGAAAAAAAATTTGACTATTTTAATGATTTTTATAAAATAACCGAGCTAAATAAATTTAGCACAATGCGAGGGTAACATAAAAGAGTGAGTGTACTAAGGCTTCAACCCTTGGGTGTGCCAGTTCAAACCTGGTCCCTCGCTCCATTCAAAAGTTTAGAGTTTAGGGTTTAGAGTTTAGAGAAATGTCTAGAAACTAAACTTTAAAATCTAAACTTTTTTGTTGAACTAATCTATAATCTTTAAACTCTAATCTAAAATTATGGCAAATAGTCACGGGCTTACATCTAGAATAGTAAAGAAACAAGCTGCATCTAGGAAAATGGCAAAAAATAAGAAAGCAGCATACCAAGTTTATATAGGAAATGAAAATCCTCAAACTAGAAAAAATCAAAGCTATAAAGCTAGAAAACATTATATGGAAAATAAACAAAACTTTCCAAAAAAGAAACTAGGTACAAAAAATCCACAATCACTTATGGATCAAGGTATACTTGATGAAAGATGATTCTTTAAAACTGGTAAAAAGAAAAATTTCATCACTTGAAGTATGGTTGATACAAAATGACTTGATTTTTATGGAATGCCGAGATAAAATAATAAATCGATGAAAAATAAAATGGACTAGTAAAAAAAGACAAAAAATTTTGTCTTTTTTTGTTTCAATTATATTTGACTAAAATTTATTAAAAATATAATTAATTCGTAATTCGTAATTCGTAATTCGTAATTTTTAACTCTTTAATTATGCCAATCATAAAAAAAATATTGAAAAATTGATCAGAAGAATACATGAAATTTAGTGTTAAATTTCTTATTTTGCTATCTATACTTTCAGTAATTTGATTCTTGTATATGCAATTAAATATTTTAAAAATAATATTTTTTGCATCTTTTTTACTTGTTTTATTCAGTCCATTTTTAAATAAGATGAATAAAAGAAATATTCCAGATGTACTTTGAATTGCTATTATTTATATGTTTTTTATTTTATTCTTGCTTATAAGTTTTTTTGCTATTATCCCAATTTTTGTTAAGCAAACTTATATGCTTATAGAATTTTTATCATGAAGTATAGAAAATTTAGCATTAGCTTATAAATCTTGATGAATAGAATGACTTTGATTACCTCCATTTATGTTGAAATATTTTTCTCCTATTTTTCAAAATATTGATTTAAATACTCTATTAACCGCATTGCAAAACAATTTTGCAACAATAGGGCAGTTTATAGCAAAAAATCTATGAAATATTGCTTCGACTTCAACTTGATTTGTACTTTCTGTATGAAATCTAATATTTCAAGTAGGTATGGTTTTTGTATTTAACTTTTTTATGGTTTTAGAAAGAAAAAATATAAAGAAATTTTTTTATGATATTATACCATGAGAAGTTTCTAAATATCTTTCTTCAAGAGAAGAAAAAATAGTTTCAAGTCTATATGAATGGCTAAAATGACAATTTTTGCTATGAATAATTATCTTTACTATGGTGTTTATAGTTTTAAATATATTGAAATTGTTTTGAATAGATTTAGAAAATATTTTTACACTTGCTCTTATTGCTTGACTTATGGAATTTATACCATACCTTTGACCTATTTTAGCATTATTGCCTGCACTTGCTATCGCAGCTTGATTATCTATAAAAGCAGTAATTGTTATTTTGATTATATATTTTATAATTCAGTGGATTGAAAATAATATACTTGTACCATATATTATGAGTAAGACTCTTGAAATTTCACCATTTTTTGTGCTTGTAATGATGGCGGTTTGAGCAAGTACAGCTTGAATTATTTGAATAATTCTTGCAGTACCAATTTCAGCGGTTATACAGATATTTGTAAGAGATTATATAAAAGCAAAAAAAGGGAAAAAAGATTAATTTTTATAATTTTGTACTTTCTAATGCAAAGATTTTATCTTAAAAATACTTTATTAAAAAATTCATTAATAATTGATAGTAAAGACTTAGTACATCAAATTTTAGTAGTTCTTAGGTCTAGAGTTTGAGATTATTTTGTTTTTTTTGATGGAATAAATTTTGTAGATAAAGTTTATAGACTTCAAGTAATTACAAAAAATGCTTTGGAATTTAAATTTGTAGAAGATAGAGATAAATTAGATGAAAAAGGTGATATTACTTTATATCAAGCTTTACCAAATAAAATAGAAAAACTTGAATATATAATCCAAAAATGAACAGAAGTTGGATATACTAGATTTGTTTTTTTTAGAAGCGAAAGGAGTCAAAAACTTATGATTTCAGATAATAAAAAAACAAGACTTGAAAGCATAATTGTTGAAGCAACAGAGCAATCAGGTAGAAATATAGTTCCAGAACTTTATATATTAGATAAACTAGATTTCACTTTATTAAACAAAGAGGAAACTTTATTTTTTCATACTTTAGATTTGAATTCAAAAAGATTAAATGAATTATTTCCCCCTTTTGTAAAGGCACCCTCGCTATCGCTGGGGCAGACCCGGGCTAGTGGGGTTTTATATAATGAAAAATGAAGTTTTCACTGAAATATAAACTTAATTGTTTGACCAGAATGATGATTGAGTGAGTTTGAAGTTCAATATTTTGAAAAACTGGGTTTTACAAAAGTTTTTTTGTGAGAGTCAGTACTTAGATGTGAAACTGTTTCAGGAGTAGTGGGATTTTATATTAATATGAATAAAAACTTTTAGATTTGATATTTTATTAATAGATTATATTTTTGTAAAAATTTTTATTTTTTAAATCTTAATTGTATGAAAAATAATTATTATTTCAATAAAATCAATGCTTTTACTTTAGTAGAATTAATAATTGTTATTACTATATTTGCAATTTTATCGGTTATATGATTTTTAACTTATAAATCAATTATTACGACCGCTAAGGATACAAAAAAAGTTAATGATATTAAAACTATAAGCAATCAGTTAAGATTGATTTCAATTAAAAATAATTTATTACCTGAACCTGAAAGTTCTAATAAAATCTTTTTTTGAAGTTCAAACATTGATTTGTGAATTGTATGAGATAATTTATCTTATTCTATTTGATTGAAAGAATCATTACTTGACTCTGAAATGCTTAAAAATTATACATATTCAAAATATTGAATAAATAATTATGAAATTTCAACTATAATAGATAATTCTAGTCGTTTAGGTTATTCTTTTATTAATAAAGCTTATTCTAATTATTATAATAAAGTTGCTTTTATAGAATGAAATTATAATTGATATTTTGTAAAATATAATTCTTGATCAAATATAAATTTTTTATCATTACCAAGTATTACTTTGACTGATAAAGATATAATAATACAAGATTGATTAACAACAACGGGAGTTGTTATTAGGGGGTTAAATAATTTGCCGTATTCTTATAATGGTTCTATTGATACTAATTTTTATAATAATTTTGAATATACTCCTTATTTACTTTATAGTTGACTTGACTGCCCCACAAATTATGAAGATATAATAGAATTTGTTGATAATTTACAGTTAAGTTATCAATCTATAAGAAATTGACAATATGATTATATTAAGAGTTTATATTATGATAGTGATAAAGTAATATTGTGAGTTAGATTACTTAAAGAATCTTGATGTAAAATAGATATTCCAGAAATACCTGATATTTATCCTAGAAAATGTTGATGAAAAGATTTAAATTTTGAAAGATATGCTACGTGAAGCATTATTTGACAAGATTGTTTATTTCAATTAACTTGAAGTTGATTGAATATTAATACTATAAACAATATTCCTAAAACTTGAAATAAAGCACTTAGGATTTGATTAACCTGATGAAGTCAAAAAAGCTATTTAAAATATAGTTTTAACTTAAAAACTCATGCAAAAATAAAATTCTATTATTTCACTCCACATATAGCTAATTCTCAAACTAATCATTATATAGATTTTAATATTAATTGAATTAATTATAAAAGAATAAATACCTCTGTTTGAGTTTATACCCCTTGGGAAAGTCAATTATTATACCCCTGAACATATGATTTTGTATGGGAATTATCTACTTGAATAACATGACATGATACAATAATGCAGTTAGATGATATACATTTTACATGTATTTGATGATGAGAATGATGTTGATGGGATTATGATTTTGAATATTGAAATATTTACCCTGAATCTATTTTTTCATATAGTTGAACTTATAATAAACCGTGGTTAATAGATGATTTAAATAAATCAAGTTGACTATTTAGTATAAAAGCTCCTAAGTTAAGTGAGTTTAGTTCAAGTATATTAGAATTTAAATTTAATACAACAGAATCTTCTAAGTTATTATTTGATCATAAATATGATATAGGGTATTCAGTTATGCATAGATGAAAAGTTCGTATTTATATTGATTGAATTTTAAAATTTACTTATAGTAGTAATGATGTAATAACTGATTTTATAACATATAAAACTGACTTGTTGTTACCATGAGATCATACTTTTAAAATAATAGTAGATTATTGAAACTGAAGATTAAACTATAATTTAGATAATATTAGATTTTGATGTATTAATTGAGAATGAGATTGATGCTAGATATATCTGTAAATATAAATAAT
This sequence comes from Candidatus Altimarinus sp., assembly GCA_020724225.1. GTDB lineage: Bacteria > Patescibacteriota > Gracilibacteria > BD1-5 > UBA6164 > Altimarinus. The sequence continues at coordinate 11,638 of DYHI01000023.1, forward strand.
TTTTAGTTATAAAAACTTGCAAAAATAATTTATTTAATATATAATTATTTTAGGCATATAACGGTAATGTTTCTCCTTTCTCATTATTGTTGTATGTCTTTTTTTGTGATTAAATAATTTGTATAATGATACAAGAAAAAAATATTTATATTAAAAATTTAGTTTTAACAATTTGATAGATTCCGGATCAAGTCCGGAATGACATAAGTTAACTTGATTTTTTTTGTTTATTTTATAAAATTAGCACCAAAATATATTATTTGCTAATTAATTTGAATTTTTATGTCAAACAAAGATTATTATGCTATACTTTGACTCGAAAAAACTTGTTCTGCCGAAGAGATAAAAAAAGCATATAGAAAACTAGCAATGCAGTACCATCCTGATAGGAATTGAGGAGATGAAACTGCAGAATCTAAATTTAAAGAAATAAATGAAGCTTATAGTGTTTTGTCTGATGATAGTAAAAGAAAACAATACGATATGTATTGATCTGTATGATGAAATCCATTTTGATGAGGTGGTTTTTGATGATGAGTAGAGTTTGATATTTCAGATATATTTGATTCATTTTTTAATGGAGGAGGGTGATTTGGTCAATCTAGAACTAGAAAAAAACAAACTTCATTTAGGTGAGAAGATTTAGAATATACTTTAAAAATAGATCTTGAGACAAGTATATATTGATGAAAACAAAAGGTAAAATTTGTTAGAATGGAAAGCTGTGATGATTGTAAATGAGAATGATGAAGTGGTAAAAAATCATGTAGTGATTGTCATGGATCTTGATATGTAAAACATAGACAACAAAGTATTTTTTGAGTTATAGAACATACTTGAGTTTGTGAATCATGTGAGGGAACTTGAGAAGTATTTGAAAAAATATGTGAAACTTGTAAATGAAAAAAAAGAGTAAAAAAAGATATAGAATTAGATATAGATATACCAGCATGAATAGATGATGGTATGATAATAAAAATAACTTGAGAATGAAATCATTGAGTAAATACAAAAGCATCATGAGATTTATATGTAAAATTTAAAGTAGATTTAGAAGAAAAGTGACTTAAAAGAGATTGAGTAAATCTATACTATGATTTAGAAATTGATGTAGTAGAAGCAATTTTAGGCTGTGATAAAGAAATAAATTTACCTATTTTATGAAAAAGAACTGTAAAAATATCAGCTTGAATTCAAGTTTGAACTGTTATTAAAGTTTCTTCTGATTGAGTAAAATATATAGATAAAGATAATAAATGAGATTTATTTATAAATATAGAAATATTAATACCAAAAAAGCTTTGAAATAAAGAAAAAGATTTATATGAACAAATTGCAAAAGAAAGAAAGTTAAATGTATGATCTAAGTGAATTTTTGATAAGTTATTTTAGTTATGAAAAAACAGACAATCCAAAAATTTTTAAATATATCAATAATATTTTTTCTATTTATACTTTTTAGTATTTTTTATGCTAAAGAGTATTTTTTGTTTCATGATAAAAAACAGGAAATAAATAAAAATATTTTAAATTCAAAGAGTGATTTACAAAATTTTTCATTGGAAAATATCAGAACTTTGGAATATGTTGATATTTATAAAACACCAGATAAAAATCTACTAAAAATTTTAGTAGAAAAAATAAAAAATGCAAAAACAAGGATTTATGTTGAAGCTTATATATTTACAGAAAAAGATTTAAGAAGTGCACTTGTTTATTCAAAAAAAAGATGAGTAGAAGTAAAGGTTTTAATGGAAAAAAATGTTTATAAGGCAAATAATATAAATAAAAAAACTTATGATGAATTTATAAAAAATCAAATAGAGGTTGTTCGGTCTGATTCTAATGATTATTCATTAAATCATTCAAAATTTTTTATTATAGATGATGAGATTGTTATTTCAACTTGAAATTTTAGTTATAGTATGTTTACAAGAAACCGTGATTTTATACTTTTTATAAAAGATAGACTCCTTCTTGAGAAAAAAGTAAAAAACTTTGAGTATGATTTTAAAAAAGATAAAAATTTTGTTTATGATGAAAATTTAGTTTTATCTCCATTTTATTCTAGAGAAAAAATAGAAAAATTAATTAAAAGTGCAAAAAAAGATATTAAAATCTATTTTCCATACTTTTCTGATGATAATTTAGTTAAACTACTTGAAAATAAAGTTAATGAGGGAATTGATATAAAAATAATTACTGATAAAAAAAATGAAAAAATAGAAGAATTTCAAAGTCTATGAATTAATGTAAAAATACTACCTAAGTTAACTGAACATGCAAAATCAATATTGGTTGATGATATGTATCTTTATGTTTGAAGTATAAATTTTTCAACTTTTAGTTTAGATAAAAATAAAGAGACTTGAATTATTTTAAAAGATATAAATATAATTGAAAAATATATAAAATTTTTTAGTGAAGATTTTAAGGAATAAAAAAATAATTAAAATCTACAAAAAAATTATCTTTTTTGCTAAAAATTATTCAAAATTTTTTTGCTTAGGATTAACTAAACAAAAAATTTTTTCATAATTTTTATTTAAAAAATCTAGATTTTTATTGTTACGAAATAAATATTTTTTTATTCCTTAAATAAAAAATTGAAAAAAAAATATAAATTTGTAAACTATGTGAAGTAGGATAATTTATTTAAACATTTTTAAAGTTTTCTTATGGGATTCAAAGTATTTTTCTCAGTGTTATCAATTGTAATAGTTTTTATTATATCGTCGATTTCTTTTTCAAACTTTCAATGAAGTAAGACATTTTTCGATGTCAAAAATTATATAAATACAAATTGAGTTTACAATATAAATTTTGATGAAAATCAAAAATATATTCAAAATAAATGATTTAATAAAGATTCTTTATTGTCATATGAGAGATTTAATAATGTAGATAAGATATACTTTTTAAATGAAAATTCTTATCAAATTAAATCAAGTGATTTAACTGAAAATATAATTTTAAATAAATGAAAATTTATTGTAAGTTTATGATTATCTAAAAAATATGAAATATCTTGAACTTGATTTAATATATGAGTAGTATGACCTGCTAAATTGTATATTGATACTGATAATAATAACAAAATAACTATTTTTTCATTTGATAATATATTGAGTTTATGACTTTTTTGATTAGATGATGAAAAAGAAAAAACAAAAGCATATTTATATCCTCATAATATTATTACATTCAAGCCACATTTAAATAAGATTTTATCAAATGCAGATTTCCTTAGACTTTCACAAGTTCACAATATTGGCTATATAAAAGATTCTTTATATATTGATGAAATTGATTTTGAAAATTTAGGGGATCTAAATAACGATTTTTTTAAAAATATATTAAGATATTTAAATTATGATAATAAAAACAATCATTTAGACAAAAAATTATTTAAAAAAGATTTTGATTTATCTAAATATGATAATTTAAAGAAATATTTTTTGATTTTTATAAACAATAGTAAAAAAATATCATATTATAAAGATTTAATATATATTAATTTGGTAAAAATATCGATAGAAGATAATTTAGATAATTACCTATTTATTGATACTGTATCTTATTTTGATTGATTGAGGAATTTAGATAAAGATGAATATGAAAATATGGTAGAATATCTAATATACTTTAAAAATAAATCATTATATGATTTTGATATAAACAAAAATAATGTTGAGAAAAAAAATAAGTATGATGAGATGTATTCAAAAATAATGTGATTTCAGCATATTGAATCAAATTATATTCTAAATTCTATTTTTAATTCATATGATTTAGGAAATAAGGATCTATTTTTTAATTGAATTATATCATTTTCAAAAAATTATTTATCAGATAGTTGATTAAAAATAGTTAGTGATAAAGTCAATTGATATATTAAAACAAAAAGTATTGAGATGTCTTACTATATAATATTTTTGGAAAATATAATTAGTTCAAATTTATTAACAAATGTTAAAATAGAAGATATTAATTATATTTTTGATGTTTTTAGAGATTATTCCATACTAAGTACTAGTATAATTTCTACTCTTGAAGACAATAAGAAAAAAACAACTATTGTTTTACAACTTGAATTACTTAAAAAGTTAGATTGATTTATTAGAAGTGTTTTTTTTGAAAATGAAATGAAGTATTGAAATATATTAGTTAAAAGAAAATGATTTGAAATTGATAGTTCAAGAGTTGAAATATTTGAAAGAAGTTTTAATATTTTAATGAAGTTTTTTGTAGACAATAAATTTATTTTTGATTCAAGTTTAGAAAAGGATAAGTTGTATGTAGAAGAATATGATAATATAATTAATGTATTAGGAGAATATATAAGTGCACTTAAAGATTACACTAAATATGAACTCAAAAAAAATGAGTTATGGTGACTTGAAACTATTTGAATAAATAATTGAGTGATAGAGTATAATTTAGATTATATAAATAAGTATATTTCAGAATTTAATTGATTAAATAATGATTCATATAAAATTACAACACTTGATAAAAAAGTATATAGTGTGGAATTGTTAATTTGATGAAAATCAATAAAATTTGATTTATACCCATATGATAATTTTTACTTAAGAAATATATATCTAGATTGAGTTAAAAGAGGCGATCTTACATATAATCTCTCAGATATTAAATTAACTTTAGATGAAAAATATTCAAAATCAAATTCTACTGAAGATAGAGATAAGTATAATTTTAAAAATTTCTTTATAAATACTTTTTTAAAAGTAGATACATCAAAGGTTATTGTAGAAGATAATAATAAAAATTCAGATGTGAAGGAGGATACATATATATTGGTTTTTAAAAGAGATAAACTTCTTTGAAGTAAAGGTGAATTTTATATTTTAAAAGATTTTACAGATATAAAAAGTGAAGATATAATAATTACAAATAATTCGTGAAAATATGATATAAGATTGAAAGATGCAAGAATATTTTTTTCTTATCAAGTTAATAATACAAATACTACAAATTGAGCATATTTAACATCTGATTACATATTTGATGAGACATCTCATTATTTTGATAATATTAAGTTAAAGATCTATAAAAATATTCAAGTTAGAAATTGAGAAGATAAAAATTTGTGATTATGAGATAATGAAATTTTAGTTAATTGAAAAATTGATATTCGTGATTTAAAAGATTATATGTATGAAGTATTAAAATATTATGATTCTATTGTAATTGTAAATAATTTATTGTTATCTAAAACTAAAAAAACATATATATCTATTGATCAGAATAGAAAAATCAAATATTCTTTTACATATAATTCTAAAAATTTTGAATTTTATTTAAATAAAGATAATATAGTGAGTATAAAAGTTGATTTTAATGAAAAAATTAAAACACCTTTTAGTTATACTTTATTACAAGATTATATAGATTTATTAGTTAAATAATTAAAACATGAAAAAATGATTAATGCCTAAAATAGTAGCTTTTCTAGCTTTGTTTTGAATTATAATTGGTATAGTTTGAACAGCTTTACTTTTTATTCTTTCTCCAAAATGACAAATAGAAAATAACAATAGTGAATTAAATTTAACACCCGAACAATTAAATCAATTACAAGAATTAACTTGAACTTGAGTAAAAAGTGATAGTTGAACAACTATTTGAATATGAAAAATAGATGAATAATTTTATTCAAAGTATTTTTTTAACCATTATCTCTAAACTCTAATCTACTTATGAAATTAAATATAAGAGTATCTTGACCTGCAGGGCTTGGTATGAACTCAACAGCTGATATTATCGCAGATACTTTTGCATCACTTTGATATGAAGTTATAACAAATATAGAATATCAATCAATTATTAAAGGTGGATTAAATCATTTTGATGTGAATATATCTGATACAAATAAAAGTCTATCAAAATATGCTGATATTTTGATAGTTTTTGATGATAAAAATCTTTTAAGTAATTTACTAACTTTAAGAAATTGAGCTTTCATAATTTCAAATAAAAAGTTTATAGAAA
>DYHI01000024.1 GCA_020724225.1 Candidatus Altimarinus sp.
ATTATATATATTATATATAATAATTTTTTAAAACAAATCTAATTTATTTTCAAGAAAATAAATTTTCTATATCTTCCCTTATCTGACTTACCAATTCTAAATCTTTTAAATCAGCAATTTTTAAATCTGGTAATCAGCTTTGACGAACTCAGTAAACTTCTCCTGGTCATCTAAGTTCTAGATCTATTTCAGCTAATTCAAATCAATTGTTTGTCATTTCCATAGCTTTTAATCTGTCTGTATAATTTCATTTACTCGGGAATAAATAGCAATACGATTGATGTTCTCCTCTACCTACTCTTCATCTAAATTGATGTAATTGACTTAATCAAAATCTTTCAGCTCACTCTATACACATTATCGTTGCATTTGGTATATTTACTCATACTTCAACTACTGAAGTAGAAGATAAAATTGAAATCTTGTTTTCACTAAATTCTTTCATAATTGCATCTTTTTCTTTTGGTTTCATTTTACCGTGAAGTAATCAGACTTTGAATGGTTCATAAATAGCTTGCAAAGATTCAAAAGTAGAAATTGCATTTGCCAAGTCTATTTTTTCTGATTCTTCCACAAGAGGCGAAATCCAAAAAACTTGCCTACCACTTTCAATCTGATTTCTTACAAAAAGTTCAATTTGTTGTCTTTCTTCATCATTTCTAGCTACTTTTGTATAAATTGTTTTTCTACCTGCAGGATACTCTTTTATAACAGATAAATCTTGATCTCAATATAAAGTCAAAGCCAAAGTACGAGGTATAGGAGTAGCCGTCATATTTAGGTTATGTGGAACAAGTCAGCTTCTATTTCATAATCATGATTCTAGTATTTCCCTTTGTTTTACTCAAAATCTATGTTGTTCATCAACTATTACAAATCATAAATTATTAAAAATCACATCTTCTTGTATAAGTGCATGTGTTCAAACTATTATATCTACATTTCATGACTGCAATTTTTGTTTAATTGATTCTTTTTCTTTTACAGTAGTGCTTCATACAAGTAATTCACTTGATAAATGATATTTTAAAAGCAAATCTTGTATAGAAGAAAAATGTTGTCTTGCAAGTATTTCAGTTGGTACCATAAGTGCAACTTGAATTGAGTCATATTCTATTCCCTCTTTGTAAAGAGGGTTAGGGTGATTTTGTTCCATGTGCCCTCTTTCGTAAAGAGGGGTAGGGTGATTTTTTATTTCACTACTTATTATTTCACAAACATTTTCAAAACTTTCATAAATCTCATTATTTGTAAATCTTAAGACTTTTAATCAATTATCTTCTAAATCTTTTGTTCTTTTATTGTCATATTCTATATAATCTTTTTCAAAGTGTGAATCTCAATCTATCTCTATTACTAGTCATATTGATGGTATAAAAAAATCAACTATGTAGTTTAGTAATGGTTTTTGTCTCAAAATATTTATTTCTATGTTTTTTAAAAAATTAAACCAAAGTTTTTTTTCTGCCTCAGTCATATTATTTCTTAATTCTCTAGCTTTTTCTTTAAGTTCATGATTATAAGGAAAAATCTTCTTATCTACCTTAGTATTTTCAAATATATAATTATTTGACAAAGAGTTAGAAAATCCCCCTAACCCCCTTTTCAAAAGGGGGCTTAATACTTTTCTACTCTCCAATATTGCATGTATTGCAACAATAAGAGCTATTACAGTCTTACCAGTTCATACATCTCCCTCTAGAAGTCTTTGCATAGAATGATTTTTTTCCATGTCTTTAAGTATTTGAAAAAGTGATACTTTTTGTCAGTTTGTGAGTGAAAAAGGTAAATTTGAAAGTATATCCTTTATTAAATCAGCATTAAGTGGGATTGATAAACTTTTTCACTCAGTTTCCTTAAAACTTTCAAATTTTTTTGATAAAGTTTTGAAATTTATCTCAAACAATTCTTCATAAGCAAGTCTAAACTTAGCAACTTCTATATCTTGTTTATTTTTTGGAAAATGAAGTTTCAAAAGTGCATCTTTTCTGCTTATAAATTTATATTTTTCTACTATACTTTCTGGTAACACTTCTTTTATCTCATCAAAATAACTTTTCAGAAGTAACATCTTTGACTCTATCCATGTTCAAGGTATATAGTTTATATCTGGATAAATTGGTAATATTTCTCATTCTACTTTTGATAAATCTGTCTCAATATCAGGTGACATAAATGTAACTTTTCAGTATTCATATTTAACTTTTCATGAAACTAAAACTTTTTTTCATCTTGAAGCCAAAACATTTGCACCAAAATACTTTTTATTGAACCAAACAGCTTCAGACATAAATCATGATTTATCTTCCAAAACTGCTTTTGTAAGGATTTTACCGTTTCAAGTTCTAGTAGTATCTAGTGAAACAAGTGTAACTAGAATTGTATTTTTTTCTTTTAAATTAATATATGAAAAAGTATCAAGCACATTTGTTCTATCTTCATAATCTCTTGGATAATGATTAATCAAATCAGATACTTTTGTAACTCATGCTTTCTCTAAAGCTTTTATATATTTATCAGTTGTATGTAGTAAAGATGCTGTTAAATTCATACGAACTATAATTTTATATTATATTCTGATTCTAGTTTTTTATACTCAATTCACAAAATATTTGAAATTTCATGAAGCATACTTTTAGCAGTTTTTGGAGGATACTCTTTATGAAAAGATATGGTAACTCAATATCAATTCTTTGTATATCTAAAATGACTTCATTTAGTACGAACTAAAACGAAGTCAAAATCTTTTAAAATTTTAATAATAGTACTATATTTTAATGGCATAATCTTTTTTTGTATAAGACAAGTAAGAATAAATTTGTTTAATATTTCAATTATCAATACTATCTCATACAACCAATTCTAATCCTTGTTTTAAGTCGTTCATTAACTCTTCTTGATTATTTCAAATTCAATAAATTACATCTTTTCAAATATTTAGCCTTGCTCAAAATTGTCAATTTTCTTCAATAAATATTTTTATATCATACATGATTTAAAAAATTAATTTTTAATTAAAAATATTTTATTCATTTTTACCTAAACATCAAATTTTACTTTTAGAAGAAAAAAAATATTATGTATAAAATTAGTAATTAAATATTTTAAAGTGATTAAACAATTGTTTGAATTATATGATTTTCAGTTTGATGAAGAAATTATAATTAAATTTGAAAAATTTTTACAATTATTTAAAGAAAAAAATAGTGTAGTAAATTTATCTAGCTTGAGGGATGAATACTCTATAATTGAAAAACATTTCATAGATAGTTTATTTCTTACAAAATTCACAAAGTTATCTTGAAAAATAGCAGATATCTGAACCTGATGAGGTTTTCCACTATTACCTTTAGCAATAGTAGATGATAAAATGATGAAATGATGAAATGATGAAATGAATAATGAAAAAGTTATTAATCCAAATTATATTGAGACCAATGCTAATAAAAATTCTTATGATTCTGAAATAAATTCAGAATGACAAGATCTATCTCTAAACTCTAATCTAGAATCTCTAAACTTTTATTGAATCGATTCAATAGCTAAAAAACTCAAAGCAATTGAAGAATTTGCAACTGACTTATGACTTGAAAATATAAAAACAATTCATTCTAGATTTGAAGATATATGACATGATAAACAACATAGAGAATCATTCGACTATGTACTTTCTCGTGCTACCGCATATTTCCCTACACTTTTGGAATATGCAATTCCACTTTTGAAAGTATGATGAATATTTATAGCATATAAACTTGATAATGATATCGAATTAAAAGAGTGAGAAAAAGCTTTAAAAGAATTAAATTGTAGAATTATTGACACAAAAAAATACTCTCTAGCATGAACCCAGAGAATATTAATTTTTGTAGAAAAAATATGAGTAACAAATGTAAAATATCCTAGAAATGCTTGAATACCACTTAAAAAACCAATTATTTAGTTTTTATAAACTTCTTTTCTTAGTCAAATTCTATGAATTATTATTATCTTATTTCAAAAATCAATTGAAAAAATAACTCTATAATCATCAATTCTTAATCTATATTTATTATCTTTTTTGGGTTCAAGCTTTTTAATATTTAATCAAGCATTAAATAAATATAAACATAAAGTTTCTATTTTAATTCTAATTTTGTCAAAATTACTTTTATCTTTTTTTAAATTCTCTCTATCTTTTAAAAGTAAAGAAGAATTATCATAAATTACTTTATACATTCCAAAAATCATTATGTGAGATAAAAACATCTTTATTTCATAATTTATAATTTTTTTCAGAATTTTTTATAGATTTTACAGTGTCTTTTGTTAATTTATCTAAACTTATTTGATTTATATCCCACTCTACTTGATTATTTTCCAAAGATTCAATAATTACTTTTCATCATTCAAATCTAGCTTTTACATAAGAATTATCCATACCAATGATCTTTCTCCACTCTTGAGGAATAGTTATTTGTCATTTTCAAATAGTTTTTAAAATTGTTTCTGTCATAATTAAACTTAGTTAAAAAGTTAAACTAGTTAAACTATAATCATTTTTTTATAAAATTCAAACTAATTTTTCCTCAGATACTTTATCTCTGTAGTTTCTCAAATAAATTCAAATATATCTGATGGACTTACATTTTGTAAGTCTTTTTCTGCAAGTATTTTTATATCATCATACTTTCAAAATATCTCTTTTAATTCACTTACATTATATGTTTCTTTTTCTCAAGAAAAATTTGCAGAAGTCAGATATATAGCTCAAACTTCATCAATAAGTTTTTTTTGTATGTCATTGTTTGCTACACGAAAAGCTACATATTCAGTTTTTAGTGGAAATATACTTGAATTATCCCCCTTTATCAAGGGGAAATTAAGTTTCAACTTATCACTTTTTAGTAACACTGTCCAAGGACGATGATAATTTTTTAAAAAATCTAATTGTTCTTTATTTAAGAGACTTTCAAGTATAGAAAATTCATTTATCATAATAGCTAGTGGTTTTTTGAAGTCCCTTCATTTTACTTCATATATTCTATTATATCAATTTTTGTCAGAAAATGAACAAGCTATTCAAAAACATGTATCAGTTGGGATAATATATAGCATAAGATTAGAGATTAGAGATTAAAATTTGGAGATTGTGATTAGAAGTATTCTATTATTTTTTATTTTTAGTCAACATGAATTAATATTTATTATTAAAATACATAATTTGTAAACCTTTTATTATCTATTTCATTTGTTTTTGATAAAATAAGGATATAATTTAAACAATTTATAAATATAAAATATATCATATATGACAAAACATAAGAAAAAAGCTTTTTCTCTTGTAGAACTTATGGTTACAATCACTATTTTGGCTATTTTGTGAACAATTTGGGTTTCTATAAATTCAGGATATAGAGATAAAACAGCAAACACAAAAGTAAGTGTTGATTTAAGTACAATAGAAAATTCATTTAGAAGATATAATCAAGAAATTTGAACTTTTCCATCTCCAAGTGGTAATTTAAAATATTTTACATCAGAATGAAATTATGCACATGATGAAAATGAAGCATATTGAGTACATTGATATTTAACTGAAAATACAATTCCAAAAAGGTTTATAAATGTAATGCCAATAGATCCAAAAACATGAAATTATTATGCTTATGGTAAAGTATTTAGATGATGAACTTTTGAAGTTGCTTGAGTTTTGTCAAAAAATTGAACACATGAAACTATATTGAAATGAAATTTTTCTTCAGAATGATGATTGTACAATATCATAAGAGAATATAATTGACCTTGATTTGTTTACGATAAATCAAAAACAAGATTTCCTTACAATCCAGATGAATTTATCATGACAGCAAAAATTTCAAGCTTTACTTGATCTGTAATTATCAATGACTCTATTTCAAATAGTGAGGAAATATTAAATAAACAACTTGTTTCCTGAGACAACATAAAACTAACTGTTTGAAGTACTGCAAGCTTGTATTTTTCTGATTGAAGTGTCTGAGAATTGTGAGGTCCTAGTTCTGCTACAGACATTACACTATCAAATATGACTTACAAAAAAGAAAATAACTTATTTACAAAAGTTAGTTTAGCACTTAATTTTTGAAGTATTCTCGTAAAAGCATCAAAGATGTCTGAAGATTCTGAATTCAATGTATATACTTCAGATACTGAAGCCTCAGTAAGATGAACTATATTTAGAGTATCAAAGATGACATGAGAAACAAAATCAACTGTATCTGTAACAAAATGATTTGTAGCAATAAATAAAGTAATGATAAATGATTATCAAACACTTACAAATAAACTAAAAAAATGAGATGATATAGAAGCTACACCAATATTTGACTTACCAGCAGAAATAGTTGAGATAAAAACACTTGAATCATGAGTTCAAGAAAGTATACTTAAAGAATGAAATACGGTTGAAGTAATAAAAAATGCAGCAAATGTATCTCAAAATCTAGAAATTGTAAATCCTAGAGATGTTGAAAATGAATGTAGTCCAGAACAACATATGGAATCAGGAGAATGTAAAGCAAATATAAGCACATGCGAAGAATGAAATGGAAGTGGAACAAAAAGCTGGACAAATTGAAGCTGGGGTGATTGTGTAATTGAAAGGTGTAGTAGTTGATTTACTCTATCAAATTGAACTTGTATAGAAGATAAGTGTAAATGAAATATTCCTGCAAATGCAATTTCAAATGCAACAAGCCAAGATTGAACAATTTTATGGGTTTACAATAATACAAGTTGAGTATGTACTTTTAAGTGTAAAACAAATTATAATTGGAATTGAAGTTCTTGTAATCCTGCAACTAAAACATCAGCTTGTACTTCAATAGATACAAACACATCAATATACAATACAGTTGATAAAATAACTCAAACATGGAATTGAAATACTTGGATTCCTAGTAATATAACTACATATAGTGCAACAGAAAGTACCTCAGAATGTAGATTTAAATGTAAAAGTGGTTATCAATACAGTACTTGAACTAAAAAATGTGAGGAAAGTACAAAAAATATTACTTGTTTAAATATAACTAATTGAATATTTTATAATGGTAGTACAAATTATACTTTTACTGTTCCAATCTCATCAAATATATCAAATATTCCTACTTTTAACTCAAATCCTACACAAAAAACATGTCAATATAAATGTAAAAATTGATATACTTGGAATTGAACTTTGTGTGAGGAAATGCGTGCTGATACTCCACCACCTGATCAACATACATCACCTCCTCAAGAACCTCAACCACAAAATTGATGATTTGTTAATTGACAAAATTATACTTGATGTGATGCTTGTCCAGAATGATTTTTTTCTAAAGATACATCAAATTATTGTTGATATTTATGAGCTTTTTGATTTAACTGAAAAATTACAGCACAATATTGTAATAATGTATTTCACAAATGAGCTTCTGTTATTTGTAGAATTGAAACATCTGATTGATTTGATTGTACTTGAGAAATGGATAAAACATGGCATTGAACTTATACACCTACAAAATAAATATATTTTACATTTAAAAACCCCCTAGCCCCCTTTGCGAAAGGGGGAAGAATTAAAAAAACATATTAAAATATCTTAATTCAGAACTTCCCACTATGAAAAACTTTAGCTCATGATTCTCTTTTGTGGAACTGATAGTTGTTATATCAATTATCTCGCTTATTTCGGTAATATGACTAAGTATAAATAACAATTATACTGAAAAATCAAAAAATACTAGGATAACAGCAGATGTGCAGACTCTAAAAAATGCTTTGGAATCATATAGAAATGATAACAAAAATTTGCCCGAACCAAAGTGAAATCAAAAATACTTTGATGACTCTGCAAATTATGTGCATTATGATGAACCAACTGCATATTGAGTTGCTGGATTTATAAACGAAGATACAATTCCAAATAAATACTTAAATTCCCTACCTCTAGATCCTAGAACAAACCAATACTACGCTTATGGTAAAACACTTACTTGAGGCATGTATTTTGAGATCTCATGAGTAAACAAAGTTAACTGAAACTATGAAGCAATGGTTGTATGAGATTATACTGGTGAAACTTGACCTTATAACTTGATTAGAGAATATAATTGACCAGATTTTGTCTATGACAAATCAAGAACTAGTTTTCCGTATAATCCAGATGAAAGAATCTTAAGAGCAAAAATAGGTACATATAGTTGAGCTGTAACAGTAAACTGAAATCCAATAAATTCTGATTGGACTAAAAATAACTATTTACAAGCTTGAGATACTATAAATGTACCTATGTGATGACAAGCAGTATTGTATTTCAATGATTGAAGTAAATCATACTTGTGAGACACTACAAGAGCAAGTGAACTAACTCTTGCAAATATGAAATTTAAGGAAGAAAATAATCTGTATACAAAGATACAATTAGCTTTGAGTTATGGTAGTATATGGACTATGACATCTAAACTAGATTCAAATTCTGATTTTGAAATATATACAGTAGATACAGAAGCTGCTGTTAGATGAACTATTTTTGGGGTGAGTAGAAATGATTTCAATACATATGTACAAGTTCAAACTTGAAGTGTTGAGATAAAGAAACTTTCAATTACTTCATCATCATCAATAAATGATGTAATAAATGATTTAAAAAATGAAGTAAATATAGATTCAATTGATATACTTCATCTTAATAATATGGTTAATTCTGTTAGTTTAACTAGTTGAACTCATAAAATTTGATCTACAATACAACCTTCTACATCAATCACTACAGTAAATATAGTAGAAACAGACTGACTTACAAATATACAACCAAAATTGCTTTCTACTTGAAGTTGAACAGCTAGAATAGGATTTCCTCTAAGTTTTGATGGTACAAATATGAAAGTTAAGTTAAATCCAAGTGAGGACATCATTTCAATATTTAATTCAAATATATTGACACTTACATTACTAACATATTGAACTCAATATGAATTGGAAGTATGTGATCAAAATAGTATAAGATGTAGTAAAAAGTTATTTTTCAAATTAACCGAGTGAGTAAGTCTAGGAGACAAAGAATTGATGAAAGAGTTATGATTATGTGATGATTTTGGTAAGTTTGGATGTGTGCCAAAAGATGAAAGTTTAGCTGCAAGTTGATATACTTTAGTTGCATATGCACCATATGATAGGCCTGGAGATATAGATATGTATACAAAGGATTGAGTTTTATATAAAGAAACAAAATGAATTATACTTGCTAGGGATGAAACTGATACAGATGATTTCGCAAGTTTTACATGAAGTTCTTGATTCAATTGTAATCCATTAAATTGATTTTGTGAAAAAGATTGAGTTAGGTGAATTTTTATGGGTACGGGGTCAAATATTCCTGATTACTTAAAATATGACATAAGAAGTTTAGGTTTATGAAGTAGTTTTGCTGTGGAGATGGGGGTGAGAGGTGAGGCTTTGAAGAGAACAAGTTGAACTTATAATTTTTTTCAATCAGATGATTATTATAACTGTAAAATGTATAATTCATCATGAATTCAATATATACAATTACAAGAAAAGTCAACAAGTATAATTAAAGAAAAAAATAATAGTTTAAGTGATTTAAATAATAATTCTTTTTACAAAATTATTATTTACAAAGATTGAACTTACTGAAACTTTTTTATTAATTGAAGTAATTTTAATCATACAACAAATTCCCTTAACAGTTCTTATAATTTGTGAAATAATATATATATATGAAGCAGTACATCAAATACTAATCAACTAAATAATATTATTGACTATATAAAAATTTATAAAAAATAAGTTCCTCAATTGAGGAACTTATTTTTTAGGTTATCTAATTTGAAATGTCTATTACATCAATTTTTTTAACTTCACTACTTAGATCTAAACTATCTTTTACAGTATAAGTAAAATATGTATCTCCTCCAAATCATCATGTTGCAGTAACTGTAATGTTTGGAAATGTTCAGCTAATTGATAAATTACTAGGATTACTCACAACTTCAAATGTTAACTGAGAATCTGAATCATTATCATCTGAAACTAATGGTCAAAAATCTATGTTTACAAATCAATTTCATCAAGCATCAAAACTTCAATCACTTGCAACTGGCGCTTGATTTGGTGCTGCATCTATAGTCAAAGTAAAACTTCAATCAGCTGAATTTCAATCATCATCTGTTCATACAAGAGTTAGGTTAAATACTCATGATTCTGTTGGTGTTCAAGTTATGCTACATGTTCCAGAATTGAAGCTTGTTCAATTTGGTAGATTTCATGTAAGTCCACATACAAATGGATCTCAGTTTGTGGCAGTTATAAATCAACTTAGATTAATATTTATTGATTGTCATACTGTTCATGATTGTGGAGTAATTGTTCACATAAGTGGTGGAATTTGATTTACTGGTGCTGATGTATCTGTTGTTACTATTAATGGTGTTGATCTCTTTGTTTCTGTTATCTTTAAATTTTCATTGTAATCATCTCAGACAGTTACAAAATAATAAGTTGTTCCATTTGCAAGTCATACGAAATCTCAAGTTATATTTTCTGCTAGTAAATTTGTCAATCAAGAATCAGCATACATCCTAACTCTAATATTTGTCATACCACTAGCAGTTCCTGGAGCAGTGTTTACATATGTTTCTCCTTTGCTTTCTAAAGTTGGTGAATTTATAGTACCTGGTAGATTTGGCGGAGCATCTGTAGTTACAACTAATACATTTGATTTTTTTGTCTCTGTTACTCAATTTGATTCATTGTAATCATCTCAGATAGTAACTATATAGTAAGTTGTAGAATCTGTAAGTCATGTGAAATCACCATTTGTATTTTCTGCTAATTTGTGTGCATCTGATAAATCAGGATTGTTATACAATGCTACTCTCACATTTGTCATACCACTTGTTGCTCATGGAGTTGTGTTTATAGAATTGTGTGTTTTTGAATCCAGTGTTGGTGCATTTATTGTACCTGGTTCATTTGCTACATTTACAACATTTACTCAAGTAATTTTTACAGATCATTTTTGTACACTTACAGTTACATCGACAAAAAATCAATTTGTATCTCTTCATCTAATCACATAAGTATCAGTTCAGAAAAAAGGTGGAGTGAAAGATCTAGAGTTGATAAATAATGAATTTCATGTTTGACTAAATTCTCATCAGTTTGTAAATGTAAGTCAATTCTTTGTTATACTAACTATACTAGATATACCTGCAACTTCCAAAGTTCAATCAACTAGTATAACTACTCATTCATCAAGTCATGCTTTTAGTATTTCTAATATAGAAACTGTTTTTTGATCTGCTCTATGAAGAGTATTTCAACTTTTTGTTCTATCTTGTGCATCGAGTACATCTTGAACAAGTTTATTTGTTGGTTTAGATGTTTGTTTATTTGGTTTATCTTGATTTTGTGCAGTTTGTACATCTGGTCATCCAAATCTTTTTTCTGCTTTTACTCATACATATCTATCATCAGGAAGTCAGTTTTGTCAGTCTGTGTATCTGTATTCTACACCAAATTTCCATCAATCATCATTTGATGTAGTTAGTCATGTAGAGTAAGTATTTCATGTTTGTGAAAGTTTTGCTCATACATATCAAGATGTACTTGGAGTAAACTTATGAGTCAATTTTGCTTCAACTCAAACTCAGCTTTTATCTGGCATATATGTGTATTTGTCATCCCACATAAGTTTTTCATATGTAAGATTTAATTGTAGATTTGTATCAACAGATAATTTAAATAATCATCCAACACTTCACTCAATAAGTTTTCATCATGCAATTCTTCTATAATTATCATAAATAGCAAACATAGTTTCATTATCTATTGTAATTTCTTTGTTTTCTAAATCTTTACTTTGAGCATCTGTGATTGATCCTGATATAATTAATTCATTGATCATTTTTGAATCAAGTCTGATTTTTAGTGCTACTCACAATTTATTTTGTCTAACTCTTTCTTCAAGATCTCATGATGTAAAACTAAATTTTTGTTTTACATATTTTCATTCTCAAGAAACTGTTAAAACAGAATTGTTAAACGAAAAACCTAGAGTTCATAAAACTCTTTGCAACTTTTCACCTCATTCTAGAGCTATTGCTCATGCTACATTATCACTTATTTTTCATGCTATTTGTCACTCTACAGTTGCTCAGTAAAGCTTACTATATCAAGCATTTCATGACATAATTGTATCTCATCTGTTATAAGAAATTCATAATCAAGAAGGATTTGGTGTTATAGAAACTTTACTTGATTGGGTTTTATCAGACATAAAATCAGGAGCAGTTATATATTCACCCTCTCATACATAAAAAACCTCTTTTTTTGGAGTTGTTACTTTTACACTGTTCCCTATTCTTTCAATAAAATATGTTCATTTCTCACTTCATACAGACATAGATATACCATATGGATTTGCAAGTAGACTTTCAACTTTTTGTCATACATTTTCAGGTAGTTCTATTTGTTTTCATTCATCTGCTAATCAAACACTAGATAAAGCCATCATAGCAGCTCAAACTAGATAAGATTTTGTTTTAGATAACACTCATCATTGATTTCATTCCCCAACATTTGATTCTAAACTATTTTCAGCTTGATTTATAGCCATAGTAAATTTGTTATTAAAAAATAATTCTTGTATATATTACTAATATTTTGTAATTGTCAAGTTATTTTGATGAAAAAAATTTAATCTGTAAGTATTAATCTTTTTTTTGAGATTAGTTATGATGGATATTTGATAGATAGATTGATTTTTTATGTATTAAATTTTAAAGAAACAGAATTTTAAATTAATATATTAGTCAACTTATTATTTATAATTTTAATCAGTCATTCTTTTACTTCCTTAAAAGATAAAGGAAAGTTCATTATAAGTTTTTCTTCAACTATATCTTCAAAATACACAATAGATTTTAATAAGTAATTTTCACTAATAATTCAATTAGAAAATTTTTTATAAAAATTATCAATTAACTTTTTTAATGATATTTTTTGTAGTATGTAGTATAAATCTACATAATCTTTATTTGTTGCTCTATTTTGAATTGCCCATAATTTCATTGCTCATATATCTTCAAAACTCGCTAATGATAAGAAATCAGTTTCTATAATAGGATTTAGTAATTCATAATTATATGAAAAAAAACTTAATTTAATAGCATTGATTTCTATATATAAAGTATTTTTTTCCTCAAAAGTTTTTTTTACTTCCATTCATGATAGTCTTTCTAAAATCAGTTTAAAAAGTTTATCTGTATCTATATCTTTATCTATAAAAAAATCAAAGTCAAAACTTTGTCTATGTCAGAATTGTAAAGCTAATGAAGTTCCACCCGCAAGATAAAATCCTAAATCTTTCAAAAATTTAAGTTTAGGCAATAAGTCAAGTCTATTTTTATCCAAAGTTTCTTGAAAATATAGGTTTGTTCAGTTTTTCATACATGGTTTTATTAGAATCTAATGCCTTCTTTGTATCAACTCAAAATATAATTCACCAATAATTTTGAGATTTTTTATCTAAGTTATTTAAATTTCTTACAAAAATACTTTTTGCTGTTTCTTTTCAAACTGTGCTTATCCAAAAATCACTTAAGTCTTTATCAGCAAGAGAAAAAATTCTTTCTCAAACTATATCACTTTTAATATCAATTGTAGACAGATCATATTCCCAAAGTATTTTCTCAAATCTTGCATCTAATGACATAATTTTAATTTATTTATTAATAATGATATTATACTTATAATCAAAAAAAATCAAATTATCGAGTTGAATTAATTCCTCTTACTCACACTTCCATTCAATGTTACTTTTACAGTCCTCTTTGTTCATTTGTAATCTTCTAGTTCAGTATCGTTTCTCATTCTTTCTTTCACTCTATTCTTAGTTGTTTTTTGTCTTTTCAGCTTTCGTCTTTGTAGTCGTAAATCCAAACTGATACATTATCATTTGATTTCTTTAGTGTTTTTAGTCATTTGAAAACTAAAATTAGGATTCATAGATGATTAAAAAAAAAGAGAAAAATTAAACTAATTTTTGCTCTCCTAAATCAATATTTTTAATCAAAATAACTACCCATTTTTACAATTATGCCAAAAATGTTGATCCTACTATTCTTGATTCTCTTCACAATACATTTATTGACTTTGAAATGGAAAATAATATCAAAAATATAAAAAAAATACTTTTATCCTGCTTCATTGATGACTTCACTAAATACTCCAAACTTGGATAAATATAAGGAAATAAAAGACTTAAATGAAAAAATAGTTAAATTTTTATCTCAAGAAATATTGTTTGCTTGGTAAATAGATTTATAATTTAATTTTTATTCTTTTTCATAAATAAAAAACTAATCTTTTTAGGGATTAGTTTAGGTAAATCACATCTTTCATTGCTTGTTTTTTAAACTCTGGAGATACTTGTGAAAAATCAGTAAAATCTATAAGAGCAGGAATATTTTCAAAATCATCTTGAATTTCTAGTTTAGTAGTGCTAGATAGTGGTTTTGGTCACAATACTCAGATATCATAGTCAGATCTAAAAAAATAGTCTCATTTAGCTCTAGATCAATATAAAAAAAACTTAAATGATTTATCAGCAATATGTTTATCAAGTACTACTTTAATTTTTTTCAAAATATCATCCTGCATATTTTATTTTTATTAATTCATAAAATTTTTGTATAATATCGGAAAATCACGGAATCATAGAATATAAATCTATTGCAATATTTTCACTATACTCATGACTTGTTTTATTTCTATATTCTGTCATTTTAAACCATTTATCTAAATCATCTATATATCAAGCTTTGAAAGCTGATTTCATTACTTGAGCTGGAGTTCTTGTCTCAATTTCATTATCATATTTCTCTAGTAAATATTTCATAAATTTCCATGACAATTCATAGGTATACTCAAATCTTTGAATAGTTGAATCCCTAAGTAATGAAAAATATTCTTCATTATTTTCAGTTTTTTTTGATGTAACTATTGCTTCTTTTAATCATTTCAAGGCATTTTCTAAGTGCAAGAATTTATTTTCAAATTCTACTTTTTCAATCATAAAATATTTTTTAACAATTATTTTTTCTATTTTATCTTCATTTATTTTTTTGTCAAAAGTTTGAGGGTTTTGCAAAAAAGAATAATTCATATATGAATTATTCTTTTTTAGTTAAATTATTATATAACTCTTGTCATGAGATTTTTGAATCCTCTCAAAGAGTTAAATTAATATACTTTTTCAATCAATCAAGTCATACTCAATTTCACTCAATTTTTGCTCAAAAGTATCATCTTTGCACTTTGTAATAATCAAGTTTATCATCTCATGTAAGTCCAAGCATATCACTTAAAAAATCTGTAAATTTTACTTTTGATTCAACGGATAATCATCATCAAAGTGTTGTATTTCAAAGTTCTCAGTTTTTTAGATCTATAGGACTTGTAAAAAGTCACATCATATTTGGATTTGAGTTGATTTGATTTATAACATAATCTGTTGCTGATTGTGGTAATAAATCAAATCAGATTTCATGAAGAAAAGAAAGGGTTTGTCTTGTTTTTTCCTCCTTTCATTCTCTTTGTTCTTTATCTTTAAATTCTATTTTTGTAAGTACTTCCATCATCTCAGTATCAAGAACTCTTGCTTTTGATATAAGTTCTACAATTTCTTTTTTAATTTGTTCAATCACAAGTTTTGTATCTTTTATTTGGTTTTCTATGTTTTTTAATCTATCTTCATTTCAGTCTGTTTTTTCATCAATATACTCTGCTTCTAATTTTTTTAGTTTATCTTCTAACTGTGTTAAATTAGTACTTCTATTTTTTACTTCTGAGATAATCTCTTGTTTTTTTTCATGCCATTTTTTTCTTTTTTCATTGTGTTCACTTGGTATTTTTGGCAGTTCTGTTTCTAGTAGGTACTTTCATTCACCTTTTATATATGCTGTTGGAGGTTTTGTGCCTGTATCTAGGATTTTATCTCAAAGTATAAGTAAATCTCAAGTTTTTTCTGCTTTTATATAATCTTTTCAAAAATACTCTCTCATCTCTATTTCCCTGATTGGTGAACCAAGAGCTTGTACTGTCTGGTTTTTTGAAAGCCAATCATCAAATTTTGTTTTTAATTCTGAATCATTTGATGAAATAGTTCACACATATTTTTTGATTCTATCAAAATTATCTCATCATGATTTTTTAGCTGAATCAAGGAGTGTTTGAAGATTGTTTCATTCTTTTAAGTAGTTTGTGATTTTTTGATTGATTTGATTGATTTTTTCTACTGTTAAACTTCATTTTTCAAATTCACTTGTAATTTCTTGAACAAATGAATTAAATTTAGGATCATTAAATTTTAACTCATTTATTGATGTAACAAATCAAGATAAAAGTTGTTGTTGTTCAATTATCTCCTTATCTATTAAATCTTTCTCTTTATCTATTCAATCTTTCTCTTTATCTATTCAATCTTTCTCTTT
>DYHI01000025.1 GCA_020724225.1 Candidatus Altimarinus sp.
CTTACAAACTACATATTCTGAAATTTTTGGTTTGCAAAAAAAGCTTTACAATTTCTGAAGTAAAGATTTTATAACTAGTATAGCATTTGTGAGTGGTTGATGATGACAATGATACAAAGAAGCAAAAGAGAAATGATATGATGTATTTTTGACTTGAGAAGCTGCACATCACGAGATAATGTGAGCAAAAGAATTATGACAATCTATAATGCTTGCTTGACATCGGGAAACAGAAAAGATATGACCAAAACTTCTAGCTTACCACCTAAGAGATAAATTTTGAATTGAAATAGTATTTTTGGATGAGAAATATTAAAATAATTAATTTTTTTGTCATCTTCGGACTTGATCCGGAGATCTACTTTATATAAATATAATGAAGATTCCTGTTTTCACAGGAATGACAACAATATATTTTATCAATAAACTAACACATGAAAAAAGTAACAAAATGTATAATACCAGCAGCATGATTTGGAACAAGATTTTTACCTGCAACTAAAGCACTTCCAAAAGAAATGTTTCCTATAATTGATAAACCTGTTATGCAGTACTTAGTAGAAGAGGCAGTAAATGCAGGATGTACAGATATAATAATAGTAACTTGAAGAAATAAAAGGGCAATTGAGGATCATTTTGATTCAAATTACGAACTTGAAAAGATTTTGGAAAGAGATGGAAAAATGAAAAGTTTAGAAAAAGTAAAATCTCTAAATACAATAGCAAATATAGCTTATGTAAGACAACCATATCCTAGATGAGATTGAGATGCTATACTTAGGACTAAAAGTTTTATAGCTGAAGGTGAACCATTTTTGGTACTTTTTTGAGATGACTTGATAGATAATTCTGAATCTGCAGCTAGTCAACTTATAGAAACATTTTATAGAAAAAATGCACCAATAATTTCTACTATCGAAGTATGAGATGATGAAGTATCTTCATATTGAATTATAGAGTCAGTTGAAAGTGAAAAAGAAGTATTTGCAGTAAAAAAGTTTTTAGAAAAACCAGATTCAAAAGATACAAAATCTAGATGTTGAGTTATCTGAAAATATGTTTTAACTTATGAAATTTTTGATTATCTAGAAAAAGCATCAAAAAAAGAATCTGGAGAAATAAGACTTGCAGATGCATTTGAGATAATGAGAAAGGAAAAGGATATTTATTGACTTAAAATAAAATGAACTAGATTTGATACATGAAGTAAAATAGGTTTCTTAAAGGCATGTATAAATGAAGGACTAAAAAAAGATGGTATGAGAGAAGAAATTGTTGATTATATAAAAAGTTTAGGTATTAAATAATGTAATAAATCAAATATCAAAAACTCACTAAACTTACAACTAAAGCTAGAATGAAAGTTTTTTTATCTAGCTTTTTATATTGTCATTTTCACGAGATAATCATATAAGTATGTTTTGGGCTTAAAATAGCTCAACTTCATATATCGAACAAAAATTTTATTGTAGTACTACAACTATCTAGTCATCAAAGACAAAATCATAATACTTGATCTCATGGAGATTCTGGATTTGTAGCTTTTTCAAAAAGTTTAGGGAAAAGAGTTTTTGAAAGTCAATCATTATCTCAGATCTGAATAAATTCTATATCATCAACTATTTCTTTATTTGTTATCTTTTCTGCTCAAGAAATTGCATTGAATAAATCTTGTAATCTGTTATTTTCAAGAGACAGTAAGTTATCTTTATCTTTTGAGTCAATTTGGTTGTTATTTCATAGTTCTTTTTTTAAACTATTTAAACTACTTAATCATGTTTCAGTTTTTAATAGAGATAATCTTTCAGCTGTTTTATAGGAAACATTGAACTCTTTTGCTATACTTTGATAAACTTCATTTTTAAGTAAATCAAGTCTTTGTCTTGATGAAAGTCATTCATTATATTCCTTACTTTCAAGGATTTCTATATTTTTTGTCATAAGTTTTAAATAAAAAGTATAAGGAAATATTGTCATTCCTGCGAAGACAGGAATCTATAAAAATTATTTAATCCTATTTAATAAATCTAATCCAATGCTAATAATCTTTTACAGACTCAGGACTAAATCCGGAATGACGAAATGAGATTGTTTTTAATAGTAACCTAATTATCTAATTCTCAACTTCAAGTATCTATTTTTTCATCATAAAATCAGTTGTCTATTTTTTCTATTTCTGATTTTATTTCTTTTATTAAATCACTTTTTTTATCTAAGTCAAAAGATTTTTCTAGCTGTATTTTTGCTTCTTCGAGTTTATTTTCTTTGATTTTAAGTAATCATAGATAATAATTTAATAATTGATTATTTGGCTTTAATTCAAGTCATTTGTTTATGTAAGTTATTGCAAGTTCCTCAAATCATCTATCTAACTCCAATTTTCACATATAAGCATAAAGAAGTGATTCATTTGGAAATAGATTTAAAGATGTTTTTGTAAATAAATATGCTTTATCAATTTTTTTATTTTCTATAGTATGATTTATAATTGGAATTATATCGTCTAGTGTTATATTTTTTTCACTTTTTAACATTTCTTCAAAAGAAAGATACATTTTTTCATAATTTTCTAGAATATAATAATTATAAATTAGTTTTCTTTTAAGATTTAAAGACTCTTTATATCAAAGATTTAATGCCTTGTTTAAAAATATATTACTCATAATATAGTTTCATGTTTTAATATTTATTATTCAAAGTAAATATGCAGCATTTGAATCTTCAGGTGATAATTCGAAATATTTTTTTAGAGAAATATTTGCATTTTTATAATCTCATAATTCAAAATAACTTTGTGATACAATTTGTAAAATAGGTTTATAGTCGCTCTTTTCTTTTAATAAATTTTCTCATAAAATTATGCTTATAGGATATAACCTAAGTTTCATAAATGTACCAATTATAAGTGCATTTTTATAGTATATATCTACAAGTCAGAAGTTGTTATAAGTTTCTATAGCAGTTTTTATATCTTGAAGTTCTAGAAGTTTAATATTTGTATTTTCAGTAAATAACTTTTCGTTGAAATTCTTTTTACATATATGAAAATCTTCAAGACATTCTAGAGTATTTGTATAAAAAAATATTTTTTCTTCATCGTTTATATTCTCATTAATCTTTGATTTTATATAATCAACATCATTTTTATTTCTTAAGTCAGCTTTATAAAAAAGTGATAGTACATACTTTGAATTATCAAAATTTGGGTGTTTTAATAATTGTTCGTAGTATGTTGTTGCTTCACTATATTTTTTCATTTCGGTAAGAGTATCTCAGATTTTTTCAATTACCATTTCATCATTTGGACTTTTTTTATGTGCATCTTTGTATTTTATAAGGGCAAGAGTTAATTGATCATTTTGAAAATAATTATCTCATTTTGAGATTATATCTCTTATTTTTACTCTGTTTCTCAAAACTTCTACTTTATCTTGTAAATCAGCTTTTGTTAGTTCATTAGTTTCTTTTTTATCAATTTTTTCAATTTTTCAAGAATTGGTTTTTTGAGTTAAAAAAGATAAATTATTTTTATTCAAAAAAAATATAGTTCAAATAACTATAAGTACTGAAATAATAATTAATGGAATGTATATAATTTTTTTCATTTATTTTTCTTTTAATATTATTGCTTTTTTAATATACTTTAATAATATAGTTATTATATTAAAATTCAAATAATTTTACATTTTGCATTTTACATTTTGTACTTTTTAATTGTTTTATGTTTAAAAAAATTTTATCAAATACATTTGCTCAAATACTTTCAAAAGCTTGAACTGCAATAATTTCTATAATTTTATTGTCAGTTTTGACAAATTATTTAACTCAGGAGCTTTTTTGATTGTATTCAAAAGTTTATAATTATTTAGGAATCTTTGCTTTTTTAGCTGATCTGGGTTTATATACTATAACAATTAGAGAGATTACGAAAAACAAAGAAGATTCAAAAAAAATTGTTTCAAATGTGATGACACTTAGAAGTATTTTATGAATATTTATAATATTTTTATCGATTTTAATTGCCTATTTTTTACCGTGATACAATGATAAAATTGCTTTAGTGTCTATTTTTATCATATCTATTTTTACATTATTTTCACTTATTAATTCTTCTATATTGGCATTGATGCAAGCAAATTTAAAAATGGAGTTTTCTTTAGTTTCAACTATTTTATGAAAACTAATTACACTTTTTTGAATAATTTTAATTGTTTTTGTATTTTTTAAAAAGTGAGAAATATCTGATTTTTCTGTTCCATTTTATTTTATTATGCTTTCATGACTTGCTTGAATAATGCTTAATACTTGGTTGAATTATTATTATTCAAAAAAGATAACATCAATTTGATTTAGTTTTGATTGGGATTATATAAAATATATTTTTAAAATTTCTTTACCTTATTGATTTGCATTATTTTTATCTGTTTTATATTTCAAGGTTGATGTAGTTTTGTTATCAATTATAGAACCTGAAAGTTTGGCAAATATATCAATAGCACTTTATAGTTTACCTATGAAGATTGTAGAGGTATTGATGGTTGTTGGATGATTTTATCTTAACTCAATTTTATGAGAATTATCAAGAAATTTTGAAAATAAAAACTTTGATAAATTAGCAAGTATATTAAATATATCTTTTAAAATACTTTTTTCTTTTTCACTGTTTTTACTTGTTTTTTGAACTTTATTTAGAGATCATATAATTGAGATAGTTGCAAATAAAGATTATATAAATCCATTGAATCATATTTATTCATCATCTGATGTATTTTTTATTGTTTTACTTGTTGTTGTATTTTATTTTATTTCAAATATTTTTATTTATACACTTATCTCATCAAATAATCAATCCAAATTACTAAAAATAAATATTATTGTAGCTATATTTAATATAATTTGAAATATAGTTGTTATACCTAAATATTCATTTATGTGAGCGGCTATTGTGACAGTTTTAAGTCAGATACTTTTATTTATGATATGATATATAGAAACAAAAAAAATAACAAGATTTGATTTTCCTGTTAAATTTATATTTTCAAATTTAGTATTCTCATTGTTTATTTTTGTAGTTTGAAGTTATATTTTATCAAAATATAGTATATGACTTTATTTTGATTTAGTTATTTACTCTATTTTATTTTGATTTTTATATTTATTATTTTTTTATAAAGAGTTAAAACACTTTAAAAATATTAATTAACTTTTTCCATTACTCAACTTATTGTATTTATTCTTAAATTATTTGAAAATCATTTATAATATAGTTCTAAGTCTACTATTTTTTGATAACTATCACTACATCAAGACATTGAGATATTTGTTCATTTGTAAAATATATTTATAAGTGAAGTATTTGATATATTTGTTAAATCTAGATTTTTACATTGTATAGATTTTATTTCGTAAAAATTGTCAAAAGGATTTATACTTAGTTCATCGTAGATTATATCTGTTGATCAAGTACTATAGTATGTGTTTAAATAGTTTCAAGTAGAAAATTCTGCTTTAAAATATGTGGGAGTTTCAAGATTAATTCAAATTCATTTTCATACTAAAGCATAGTTTTTTACTGTATCTATTTTTCAAATTATTTTATTTGTAAATATATTTAGTTTTTGTATATCTGAAGTATTGTTTGAATACAGTTTCATAACTCAAAAACTAACAATAGAAATAATTGCTATTCAAACCATTATTTCAATTAATGTAAAAGCTTTATTTTTCATAAATATTTGAAAAAAAATAAAAAATGCATACTATTTATATAGTATTTTAGATATTTTTTATTTAAAACAAATTTTATTTTATAAAAATTTATATATGAAGAGAATTTTTATAATGATTGTTTCTATTTTATCACTGTTAATTACATATGATTTATATGCAATTTCAGCTATTACTAAGGCTCCAACTTTAAATAATTCTACAGCAACTACTTTAGATATAACATGGGAAAAAAATCCGAATGCAATGTGATATTATATATATTATTCTAAAGTTTCATGAAAAAATTATGCTAGTTATGGAGATGTTTTTTCTGAAAATAAAGCAACAATTACAAATTTGCAACCAAATACTACATACTATGTTGTTATAACATCTTTTGATACTCAAAATAATGAGAGCTTTTATTCGCCAGAATGAGTATTTAATACTAAAAGTTTTTCTGATAAATTTTGATTAACAGAAGTTAAATCTATTAACTTCAATGAACTTGAACTTATTTTTAATGCATCACTAGATTGATCAGATGAGGCAATTAGAGAATTTAAAGTTACTCAAAATAATAAAGAAATAGCTACTGTAAAGGAAACAGAAATCAATGAAAAAGAAGATAATAAATTAAATATTATTTTTGATAAAGATTTATCTCCAGGTGAATATAAATTAACTATCATATATATAACTGATAAAACTTGAAGAAATATAGAAGAATGAATTGATGGGGAAACTAAATTTGTAATTCCTCCAACTTTCAATCCAGTTTCTAATGCACAAATTACTCCTGATATAATTGATTGAAATTTGGTAAATAATTTAATTTGAAATTTAGTAGATGAAGATAATCAGATTAATAATCCATTATCAAATATAAACACATCTTCTGAAGAGGAATTAGAATTAAATTCAGCATCTGAAACACCAAATGATGAAAAGAATTTAGAATTAAATTCATGAGATATTGTTTTAGAAGATTGATGACTAGCTTGAAAATCAATGACTTGAGTGATGTCTACTTCTGAGGTAGTTGCTGATTGAAATAAAAAATTACCAGAGACTTGACCTAAAACTTTAATTATATTGTTTTTAGCTATGTTTTTATCTTGAGTAGCATTTTATTTTAGGAAAAAATTTATTTAATTTGAGTCGAAAATGTAAAAAGAATAAAACCAAAGGTTTTATTCTTTTTATTTATATTCTGAAATAACCTCTTTTAATATATCTTTTATCAAACTTTTTTCATCGTAGAATACTTTGTAAGCAACAAAAATCATTGAAATAATATTTATATTATTTGTTCATATTTTTTCTAATTCATCAGTATTTAGTGAAAAATCAGGGTCTATAAATTCTACTTGTTTTATTATTTTTATTCATGATTTTACAAAATTAACTTCTTTTAAAAAATCTTTTATAAAAATACTTTTTCATCATCATCAGGTAATAAAAAATTTATATGGACAAACCTTTCAATCTAGTATGTCTGTTAGTCATGTTAATAAACATTCTTTAAAAGTATCCAAAAAAAGTTCTTTTTCCTCTGAGAAATTATTCTCTATTTCTTTAATAATTTTTTCAGTAGGAATTATTTTTTTATCTTTTATTTTTTTGAATAAATCGTTCATTCAAATATTAACCTTTGTTGTTCAAATTATTTCATCTGATTTTTTTATTGAAATTGAAGTATTTGAGTTTCATATATTTATGATAACTACATCATTATCTTCATCAAATATTTTAGCTATACTATATTCTTCGGGGATAATTGTAATTATCTCTTTGTTAAGTATTTTACCTACTTCTTCGATTGTATCATATTTATCACTTGGTATATATATGTTTGTGATTGAAATAGATATACTTTTTCATTTTTTTCAAATCAAATCTTTTACTTGTACAGAATCCAAAAAAATATGATTAATATAACTTGAGATAATTTTTAAATCATCTTTTATATATCATGTTTTTAATCTAATATTTTTTATAGCTTTTTCTATGCATTCTAATTCTGCACTTTTGATTATATGAAAAAGTTCTTCTTTACTTATTTCTTTATCTTTATTTTCTCTATCAATGCTTATTTTATTTGAAAATAAAAATACATCTGATGTAATTGAATTTAATATAATCTTTTTAATTTTATTTTCTTTATCAACTTTATTGAAAGCAATTTTTAAGTTTTCACAAATAGCTTTTAGATCTCAAATCTCTCAGTTTATTAAAATATCTTGCTCTTGTCTTTTTTCACTATATCAAACTATATCTATCTCATCTTTTTTAAATTTACAATTAGCTATTTTTATTTTATAGCTTCATATGTCAATTATAGCTATGTTACTTGTTCAAAGCTCTTTTTTTTCAAACATAGAAATATATAAAATAACAAATACAAAATATAAAGTTGAAAAATAACAAATACAAAACTAGGATAAACTTTTTATTCTATATTTTGTATTTTTTATTGTTATTTATTTTTCAAAATTTTTTCAAATTTTTTCTAGAAGTTGATTTCAATCTTTTACTTTTCAAGTTCATATAAGTGCCATCGCAAGATCTTCAGTTATAAGTTCATCTCAAGGAGATATATTTAAAGCTCTTTTAAGAATTGTTATTCATCTATCTTGTTGTCAGATCATTGTATAAGCCCATCAAAGATTTCTCAAAACTTCTGCATTGTTTCACATTAATGAATTTGATTTTTCTAGATATTTTATTGCTTCTAATGGCTTTTCATTAGAAAGTAATATAAATCACTTTAAATAATTTCAAGTCGCAGAGTCGTTATTAATAGAAAGTGCAAAATTAACAGCCTTCGCAGCTTGATTTAAATTTCATTCATATAAATATATATCAGCTATTTCTTCATATATTCTATAATCATCCGAGTATTTTATAGTAGCATCTTTAAGAATTTTTAAAGCTTCTTTGAAATTCTTTCATTGTTTCAAATTTTCTACTTTTATAATTAATTCTCTAATTATGTCCATATTGTTATTGAAATATTAAAATTTATAAGTTATTTAACAAAATTTTAAATAAAAACAGAAAAAAATCAATTGTTTTTCAAATATTTTGTTAAAATAGAAAAAAATTATATAATTTGTGAAAATAATTTAAATTAAACTATGAATAATAAAATTACATTTTTTGATATATTAAAAAAATTTTTACTTCCACTTAGAGAAAATAAAAAATTATTTAGATATTCTATAATATATTTTTTATTGGATGCATTTGTAAATATATGACTTTTATTTTTCTTCAAAGAGGTTGTTGATAGTAAACAGTGATATTTAAATATTTATTTTTATTTATTTGTTCTATTTATATTTATTAAATTTTTTATAATTATATATTATAGAAATTTTTATTGATTTTTTAATCCTGAAATTAGAAAATATTTATATTGAAAATATCTTCAGGAATATCTAGAGTTTGATAATAATAAATCTGAGCTTCATTGAACATGAAAAGTTATATCAATAATTGAAAAATCAAACTTTGCATGGCTTGACCAACTTGTGAATTTTTTCAGAGATTTTATTTCTTGAATACTTAATATATTTTTTGCATTATTTATTATTTTTTCTATAAACTCATTATATTGAATATTTATTCTAGTTTTAGTAGTATTAGTTTTTTACATCACTGTAATAGTTCAAAGAATAAATAAAAAATATAGAGTAGAAAGAAGAGAATACAACATTGATATTTCAAAAAAAATTGTAAATTTAATTATTTCGAAATTTGAAGTTCTTCAAAATAATAAATGAAAAAGTGAAATAGAAAAAATAGTTAATGTATTAAATTGAAATATCAGGGTGAATAAAGAAATGTCGAATAACGATGTTTATTTAAATTTATTTATAAATTTTATTATTTATTGAGTTAGAGTATTTATAATTGTTATTTTTGTTTATTGATATGATAAATGATTAATATCTATTTGAGAATTTAGTGTATATATTTCATTTAGTTATATATTAGAAAAAACATTATTATCTTTTAGTAATGCTTATTTAAATTTTAGTAATAATCTAATTGATATAGAAAAAGTATGGGAGTTTTTTGATTGAAAATCAAAAATGGTTGGCTATAATACTTGATCAGATTTTAAGTATGAAAAATGAAATTTCAATATTAAAAATCTAGGTTTTTCTTATGATGAATGAAAGAAAGTATTTGACGATTTTAATTTAGATATAGAATGATGAAAAGTTATTGCTTTTGTATGAAATAGTTGAAGCTGAAAATCAACTTTAATGAAACTTATCTCTTGATATATTAGACAAAATAAATGAAATATATTTGTAGATTGACAGGATTTATCGATAATATCACTTAAATCATACTATAAAAATATTTGATATCTTACACAGGATCCGAGTGTTTTTGATTGAAAAATATATGATAATTTGACTTACTCTTCTGTAAAATTACCAAGTATAGACGAAATAAATAAAGTTATTAAACTTGCAAAATGTGAATTTATATATGATTTACCTAAAGGTTTAGAAACTGAAATATGAGAAAGATGAGTTAAATTGTCAGGTTGACAAAAACAAAGACTTGCAATTGCAAAAATAATGCTTAAAAATCCACATATTATTTTTTTAGATGAACCTACATCTGCAATGGATAGTTTCAATGAAGAATATGTAAGTGAAGCAATGCAAAATTTATTTATTTGAAAAACAGTAATAATTATAGCTCATAGACTTCAGACGGTGAAACATGCTGACAGGATAATTTATATAGAAAATTGAAAAATCGTTGAAGATTGAACACATGTTGAATTAGTTAAATTAAATGGGAAGTACAAAAAGATGCTTGATTTACAAAGTGGGTTTTAATAAAATTATATTTTGATTTTCACATTAATATGCCTAAAAAATATAAAATCTGAATAGATGAAGCTGGTAGATGACCATGGCTTGGACCTGTTGTTGCTTGTGCTTTAACATTTAATCCTGATAATTTGCCTTCAAAAGATTTACTATCAAAAATAAATGATAGTAAGAAGCTGTCAGAGAAAAAAAGAGAAGAGATTTTTAATGAACTTGTAAAATTATCAATTTGAGATAATCCAAAATTATTTTTTTGAGTGTGAGTAGTTGATAATTTTTTGATAGATGAAATAAATATAAAAAAAGCTAATAGGGAAGCTATGAGAAGGGCTATAATTGAGTTACAAAGAAAGATAGAGAAGGAAGAAATTGACTCTGTTTTAATAGATTGAAACGATAATTATAATTTTGAGGAATTAGGTAAAAAGCCAATTTTCATAATTGGGTGAGATGCAAAAGTAGTTGAAATATGATCTGCTTCAATTATAGCGAAAGTATTTAGGGATGCGATGATTAAGACTTATTCTTTACTTTATCCCGACTTAAATTTAGAGAATCATAAATGATATGGTACAAAAAATCATATAGATTATTTAACTGATAAGACAAAAGTTACAGGTATTCATAGGACATCGTATAAACCAGTGAAAACTGTTTTAGAAAAAAAAGAAAAACTTCTTTTGCACATATGTTGCTGACCTGATGCAACAGTCCCAATTATGGATTTAAAAGATAAATATGATATAACTTGTTTTTGGTATGATCCAAATATTCAACCAAAAAAAGAGTATGACAAAAGATTAAAAGCATTTAAAAAAGTTTGTGAAATAGAGTGCATTCCATACATAGAAGGAGAGTATGATGTGGAGAATTTTTTTCATAAAATTAAGTGATTTGAGCAAACTCCAGAGAAATGAGATAAATGCACAAATTGTTATGATATGAGACTTGAAAGAACATCTAGGGAAGCTAAGAAATTAGGTATAAAATACTGGACAACTACCCTAAATATCTCTCCTCACAAAGATTTAGAAAAACTTTTTTCTATTTGAGATAAATATAGTTTAAAAGAAAATCTTGAGTTTTTAAAAATAGCATTTAGAAAAAATGACTGATTTAAAAGAAGTGTGGAGTATACAAAAAAACATAATATATATAGACAAAATTATTGCTGATGTATATATAG
The DNA here is from genome assembly GCA_020724225.1 of Candidatus Altimarinus sp. Taxonomy (GTDB): domain Bacteria; phylum Patescibacteriota; class Gracilibacteria; order BD1-5; family UBA6164; genus Altimarinus. The sequence goes on from DYHI01000025.1 coordinate 11,758, forward strand.
CGATACTTTTGATGCTGAAAATTTTAGTGGGTAGTAAAAAAAGTAATTACAATTTGTAATTACTTTTTTGCTTAATATATACAAAATTAGTTTGTTTTTCCAAATTTCTTCAATATTTCTTCAATAAATTCGAAAACAATTTCCTGATTTTAGCAGAGCAAAAATCTAGGAAAAAGAAACATTCTCATTTATTTGCAGAAGATTGGAAAAACATTTTTACTTTAAATATATACTTCTATACAAATTTTTCTTGCAACTTACTAAACATTTCTTCAAATCATTTGAAGTCTCAATTTTTAACTATATTTTATGAAATTCTTTAATAAATTTTAATAAATCTTTTCTAGTTAGCTCTACTTTTGTATCAGTATCTAATCAATCTACCAACTTAATCAAATCATCGAAATTTGGAGTAGATAATTGTTTCAATTTATCTAGATCAATATGTTGATTTTGAATAAGATTTTTAAAAATTAATCATAACAATTTACTTACTTCTTTCATTTTGGTACTTTTTGAATTTTTTCATGTATTTTCTTTTATAATTTCTACTTCATTTTTTACTATACTTTCCATAGATGATAATAGTTTATGTAGTACATTATCTTTAAATTCAGGATTTAGTATCTCCATATCTGCAAATGTTCTTCAATTTTGTCACTTTAAAATTCTCAAAAATGTAGTTTTTTGATGAGAAAAATTTATATCATCAACTTGATTTAACTCATCTTTTCAAATTCATAATCAAGATACTATATTTCAAAATACAAGATTTGGAAAATGTGGACTTGCTTGTACAAATGCCATATTAAAATCATGTTCTTCTTCACTGAGTTTTACATTATTAAGTTTGCATTTATTTAAAAGTCTTCTTAGTAATTTCCATTTCTTTCAGCAATTTTCTTCGTTGGATGTTTGTATTAAATGTTTTCAATTTAGATTTTTTGTACTTGGTCAAAACATAGGATGAACAGATACAAATTCATCAGTTCATAGATTTTCTAAGGTTTTTGTTACTCAGGTTTTTAACCCTGTTACATCCATAATCAGAGTTGAGGAATTTAATTTAAACTTTATTAAATCTTTTATAGTTCCTATAGTGTTTCTTATAGGTACTGAGAATATCACTATGTCACTTTTTCCTAAGATATCTTGTTTTTCTTCGTCATTAGTTTCTTCCAAAATTGTAAATACTCTAAATCAAATTTGTTCTAGTTCCATTTTCATATATTTTCAAAAGTTTCATCATCATCCGATGATAGTTATATTGTTTATTGTTTTCATATTATTTTTAAATTAATTGTTAAATAAAAAAGCTCTTCAAATTACTTACTTTGAAGAGCTTTATGATAAAATTGTCACTATTAAAAATCTCTTATAAGTCAGTACAGATAAGTAGAGTAATAGTATGATGTAAAAAATTGGTTTAGCTTTGCTGAATTTTGCATAATTATTGATTTTAAATAAATAAAAAAACTCTTTTTGTTAACAAAAAGAGTTTTTTTAAGACATAGCAAAATTACTTCTTCTTGTTAATTGAAAGAAAAAGTATAGTAGTAAGAAGTAATTTTTGCCAAGATTTTCATAAGATGAAAATTAATTAGTATTAAGTGTATGATATAGAAATTTTGGAAAAGTCAAAAAAGTAATTACAAATTTTGTAATTACTTTTTTTTATATATAATCTGTTTCTAAAATTTAAGACATTATAAGATAGTATGGAATGAGAAGATTTTTTTAGAGATGATAAACTTTCAACTTGAAAATTATGAACAACTGCAACTATAAATAGATTACTAAAATCATGAGATATAGATGAATCAATTGTATCACATTTTAAAGATGATTTAAATATGAATGAACGTGAAATTGTAGAAGCAGTTAAAAATATAATTAAAGTTAATTAATTATCTATTTATGAAACAAGTATTTAAAGATAAAATAATAAATATTGACGAAAATTATTTAGACAATAAATTTTTATTTGAAATTTATGATTTTTCAAAGTGAGTAAAATCAAATGATGTGAAAATAATTTTTATGGAAGATTTATTGAAACAAAAGAAAAATGACTCACTTCTAGAAAAAGTAAAAGTTCATCCTGCTATGTGGAGCGAAGTCTTTTCACCGAAAGATGAATTAGAAATATTTACTAAGTTATTTGAAGAAGCAATTTCTACAAAAACAAAAACTCATATAATTTGAATAACTTTGTGAGAAGAAGTAGAAATGTTGGAAAAATATTATGAAGAATTATGATTTTTTGATGAAAGTATAAATTGTTTCAAAGTTGATTATAAAATCCCACTTGTATCAGTTTCTGTAAATCTAAAAAACTTGATGTGGAGATGAAGTGATTATAAAAGATTTTGAAAAGATATATTTTTTATTCCACCGATTAGGGAGGCCTGACAAGTAAAAGCAATGTTTAAGTGAGTAAATAGATGAAGTATTGCTTGAATTTTTTTAAATAATATTTGAGATGATGAAAAATTATTTTTAGAAAATCAAATAAAGGAGGAACATATATTACCACTAACTATGGCAAAAGTACTTAATTATAATTATGAGGATTTAGGTTTTATAGGGGAAAAGGTAAAATTAGAAATAAAATACTAAAATAAAAACAAGCAATATGCTTGTTTTTATTTTAGTATTTTTAATAAATTTAAGATTTCATCATAGTATTTTTCTGAATAATTTATTAATTTCTTTTCGGTTTGTTCAGATAAATCATGAACCAATGTATTTCTAAGTTTATGTAATTCCCAAATTTTTTGTATATCTTTTATTACTATTGGTTTTTTCTTCAGGATATCTCAAAAACTTCATTTGTATCACACTTCTTGCAATATATTGTGATAAATCTTATCATAAGTAATAATCTTTTCTTTTGAGGATATATTTTTATCTTCTATTTCTTTGATTAGTTTTTTGTAGTAATTTATACTATTTTGTGATAGTTTTTTTCATCAAGTATAAAAAAATATGATGTAGAGTCATAGAAGGAGGATTATACTAATTGTAATAATGATAGTTAATGTCATTTAAAAACTATTTAATTTTTAGGTTTAAAATAATCTGGCCAATCATGCATTACTGCATTAAATGCTATTTCTGCAACTTTTTCAGCAACTCATGGAATAGGAGATATTAAAGGATGTTCATATATAATTTCTCAATTTAGTCATAAGATATCTCAAACTTCTCAATTTGCAAAAACTGGTCTTTTCTCATCATCAAGTTCATCACTTATAAATTTTTTCATAATTTTTAAAAATAATAATAATTTTTAATGCCCACTTTTCATAAAATCTTCGTGTATACTATTAGCTGCAAGACAACCTTCGGCTGCACTCATGATAGTTTGTCTGAATTTGTTACTATTTGTTGTTACATCTCAAGCGGCATAAAGTCACTTAACTGTTGTCTCTTGTCTTTTGTCTACTACTAGACATCATTCAGCATCTTTTTCTGGATTTAGATGATCTATTATCTTTGTTTCTGGTTCATTTCCTACTGCGACAAATATACCATCAGCTTTAAGTATTTTTCAGCTTTTTAAGTTTACATTTTCCATAAACATACCTCAAGAAACACTTTCAACTTCTTCATTTAAAACCATTTCTATATTTGCAGTATTTTTTACTTTTTCTACCCATGAAGTTTCAGCTCTAAAAGTATCTCTTCTGTGGATTAGATAAACTTTTTTACATAGTTCTGCTAGATACAAAGCCTCAGTTAGGGCAGTATTACCACCTCCAACTATTGCCACATCAAGTCATTTGAAAAAAGTTCCATCACAAGTAGCACAGTAGCTTACTCATTTTCATAAGAATTCATTTTCTCAGATAAATCATAGTTTTCTATACTTGTTTCAAGTTGCATAGATTAAGTAGTTTGAGCTAAATTCTTTTCCAGAAGCTGTTTTTACACTAAATCAAGTATCAGTTTTGTTTACTTCTACAACTGTATCTTGTAATATCTCACTTCCAGATTCAATTGCATGTTTACGGAAATTATCCATTATTTCTTTTCCTGGGGCACTTATAGTTCAAGGGTAATTTTCAACTTTGTGAGAAGTTGCTAGAGCTCATCCAGGCATTGCTCATATTATTAAGTTTTTTAGATTGTATCTACTAGCATACATTCAAGCAGGTAATCAAGCACTTCAAGCTCAGATAATTATTAGATTATAGTGGTTCATTTTTATTTTGTTAAGTTATAATGAGAATTATTCTTGTTTTAGATAGTATTTAGAAAAGTTTATAAGTCAAACGAAAAGTTTAAAGTT
>DYHI01000026.1 GCA_020724225.1 Candidatus Altimarinus sp.
TTCCGAGTAATTTTATTCATAAGTACTTTCTACACAACCTGTTTATGTTTTACATATAAAAAAAAATATATAATCAAAATTGAAAAAATAAAAAAAATGGATATAATGTATAAAATTAAAACATTTTTTAGAAATAGAGCTTTTAGTGATAAGTTCTTTTTTTAGCTTCAATTTAATAACAAAACAAAAATGAATATGCAAAAAATAGTATTTTGAACAAAGGATTATTTACCAAATGATCATAAATATTTCACTTTTCTAAAAAAGGTTTTTCGTCATGAATTTCGTAAAAATTGATTTAGAAGGATTTCTACACCAATTTTGGAAGACATAAATTTACAAAGATTAGTTTATAAAGATGACTTTGTATTAGATAATATTTATAATGTTGAAGGTAGTATCTGACTTAGATATGAACCAAGTTTATGAGTAATAAATGCTTATTTGAAATGAGAGCTTGAATCAGAGATTAAACCTGTACATATGTATCATATTGATAGATATTTTAGTAAAACAAATGGTTCTTGTGGATATAAAGAAAATTATTTGATTTGATGAGATATTATAGGGGAAACAGATCCTATATTGGATGCTATACTTATATATATAACTTATTCTACTTTAAATAAGATAGGGCTTGAAAATACTTTTAAAATTTTTATTAATGCAGTTCCAAATAAGAAGGAAATGGATAAATATATAGAAGAATTAAAAAGTTTTTATGAAAATAAAAAACATCTTTTAACTGAAGAATGACTAAAAAATTTGAGTAATAATCCATTAAAATTACTTGCTTCAAAAAACGAAGATGAACAAATTTTGGCAAAAGAGGCTCCACTTATTTCAAAATTTTTGAAAAAAGATACAAAGGCACATTTTGAAAAATTCAGAGAGTATTTAGATATGTTAAATATTCCATACGAAATAAATAATTCTTTAGTTCCAGAATTTACTCATTACACAAATTCAATTTGGAATATTCGTCAAGTTGATGATGATAAATTAATTTCTAGTTGATGAAGATATGATTATTTATCAAAATCAGTATGATCAGATAAGGAAATATGAATGGTATGATTTACTATAAATGTTGATTGTTTGATTGATATGTTAAAATCAAAAGATATCAAGATTAAAAACAAAGATGAGCTTGATCTATATTTTGTTCAACTATGAGATGAAGCTAAAAAACTTGTATTTTGATTGAGTCTAGAGGCTAGGGAAAAAGGTATTAAGGCAATGGTTTCTCTTGGTACTCCTTCTATGAAAGAGCAAATATTAAAAGCACAAAGAACTTGAGCAAAATTTGTCGTAATGGTATGAATTATGGAAGCTAGAAATGGCATATTTCAAGTTAGAGATATGATAAAATGAACTCAAGAAGAAGTAAAACAAGTAGATTTGATAAATTATATAATTTGAAAAATATGAGAAGAAAATCTTGATTTCTATTGTCCAGCAAGAGATTTAACATTTGGGTAATAAAAAACTGAAAGAATTTTCTTTCAGTTTTTTTGTTAAACTCTAACTTTAGTTATTTTTTCTCCATATTTCATACATTTTGTTGTTATGCATTTTCAAGTAATTCAGGCAAAAAGCGGAAATAATCACATTAACCATATAAGTACATCTACATCTAGAGTTGGTCATTCTACTATTTTTCAAGAAATGTAAAAAATCACAAAAGCAAAGACAATTTGAACAATTCTTATATATTTGCTTTTAAGTAAACAAATATTTGTTAGTCACATAATTAAAGGAATAACTCATATAGCTAGAAAACCATATTTTATATATATAAGTTTTTCTTCACTTACTTCAATCCAAAAATAGTTAGTTTCTATAGATTTGTTCAGGTAAATTAAATTGTATCCAATGGCACTTAAATAAATAAGTCAGAAAATAATTCTAGACAAAAGTATAGTTTTATCAGTTGGTCTTTTTTTAATAATGTTTAATAATCAAAGCATAAAAATAGGTTAAGAGATTAAGAGATTAAGAGATTAAGAGATTAAGAGATTTTTGTAATGATTAATGTTTCTTTACAGACTCTTTTTCACTTAGTCCTTCCCATTATATAATTTTTTAAAATTTTGCAATAAAATTTTTTTGACTTTTACAAAATTTTTATATAATACACTGGCTTAAATTTATTGGGATGTCGCCAAGCGGTAAGGCAGCGGACTTTGACTCCGCCATTCCGTAGGTTCGAATCCTACCATCCCAGCCATTAAATAAAGTAAAATATGGTTAAAAAAGTAGAATCTTGCAGTAAAATAAAACTATGAGGATTCGAAGGGAGGGTAATTTCTGAAAGAAATTAAAAATGTCCCAAAGCGACATTTTGGCCCAGGGATCCGACCTGAAAGGCGACGAATCCTACCATCCAGAGCCAAAAAATAAAGCCAAGAAGTAAAATAAAAAATAAATAAAGAAAATTACAGTATTTAAAACTGTAGGATTCGAAATAAATTTTTAAGATAATTATAAATTTAAATTAGGGAAAAATTTGTAATTTATTAAAAATTTGTTATTAATTTAACAATTAACATTTAAAATTTAACATTTTCAAAAGTATGTTAGCTGTAATAGAATTAGGATGAAATCAATTCACTGTTAAAGTAGGTGATGTAATTGATGTAAAAAGACAAGATAATGAAACTTGAACAACAATGACTGTAGAAGCAATGTTAGTTGCTACAGAAGATTGAAAAGATGTAAAAGTTTGAACTCCAACAGTAAGTGGTTCAAAAGTTGAATTAAAAGTTGTTGATGAACATAAATGAGAAAAAGTTACAGTGTTTAAGATGAAATCTAAAAAAAGATATGCAAGAACACTATGATTTAGACCTATTGAAACAAAATTAGAAGTAATGTCAATAGCATAAAACTTGAATTCTAATTACAATATGATAAAATATAAACATATATTTCAAAATTGTAATTAGAATTTTTTTATTTTCTAAAATTTTTATTTTGGGATCCAAGGTAAATCTGAAAGCTAGAATTGATAGGCATAGTAGGATACTTAAAGAAAATATTTTTTCTTCAAATTCAAATGTTTCAAAAAATAAATATAGTTTATCCTATAAAATAGTTTTATTTTGTATTGTATTGGTTTTTCCATTATATCCAGTACTTGCTACTTTTATATACGATAATTCAGTAGTAGATTTTTATAGGTGAGATATAGATGAATCAACAATCTTGACATCTTATTATTGAGAGGACGATGTGTGAGAAAACGAGGAATCAATATTGTTTGAATCTGATTGAGGTAATTTTTTGTCTGTTAATACAATTGTTAAATGAGATAGAGATCTAGCTTGAACAAACGAAATCATTAATTATGAGATAAAATATTGAGATTCTATAGCTTCTATTGCATCACAATTTGGTGTTTCTAGAAATTCTATATATTGGGCAAATAATTTTACAGATAAAACAATAATTCATCCATGACAAAAAATAAAAATTCCACCAGTTTCTGGTTTGATACATGTTGTTAAAAAAGGTGATACTGTATCAACTTTGGCAAAAAAATATGAAATAAGTGAAGATAAGATATTGAAACAAAATTTACTTACTAGTGAAGATCCTATAAAAGTTTGAGATGAGTTAGTTATACCAGGTTGAATAAAAAAAGTTGAAATTCCAGTAATTAAAGATTCAAAAAAATTATTAACAACTAAACCTGCAACACAAACTACAAAAAAATCAACTTACCAAAAAACATGATATAGTTTTTCAGATGCTGCAAAATCTGAATATGTAGAAGATGAGTGAGAATATAGTCTAACAAAAAGAACTGCTTTAAGAACATTTTATTGGTGAAATTGTACTCGGTATGTAGCTCAATATAAAAATGTAACATGGTGATGAAATGCTAAAGATTGGTTAGCTAATGCATCTGCTAATTGAGTTAAAACTTGATCTAGTCCATCAGCTTGATCTATAGTTGTATTTAATTGAAAATGATATAATCCTAGATACTGACATGTAGGTATAGTTACATCAGTTAAGGACTGAAGTATAATAGTAAAAGATATGAACTATCGTGCATTAAATGAAGTTACTGTAAGAAAAGTCCCAATAAATGATTCTGCTATAAAATGATATATATATGTTGATTAAAAATTGCTTTTAAAAAGCAATTTTTTTAATTAATTTTGTTTTACTATATATTTGAATATAGTATTGAAAAATTATTGTATTTATATTTTTATATGGTATCTGTTTTAAGTAATACTTTACCTATCTCTTTTGGGACAAATATTGACGAAGAATCATTTACTAGAGCACAACTGATTTCATTTTGAGTAGAAGTTGAACTGATAGAAGAATTAGAAAATAGTGTTTATAATATATTAAATTTGGCAAGTTATAAGTGAATAGACCTAACAAAAATTACTTATGAGTGATTTTTGTTAGCCTTGAGATGAAATATAAATTTAGATAATGAGCCGTTTGATTTATCTATATATAATGAAATGAAAGTTCTAAGAGATATAGTTACTTCTTTGAGAAATTTTCATTTATCTTATCTTGAACAATTGCATACATCAAATCCAAATATAGCTATAGAAAAAGATCATAATAGTTGTGATTTTGCACATTATTTAAAATGAAAAGAGTGATTAATTAAAAACTCTTTTCTTTTAAGTATTTTAAATCTGATAAAATGATTACATGAAAAATTTCATCAAGAAGTAAAAAATTATAATGATTTTAATTCTGTGCTTTATCTAAATGATTTACTAAATATATTGGATATATTATTAAAGCATGAAGAATCAATTTATTTTGATGAAAAAACAGGTTTACCAAATTTAGAAAGACTTAAAAAAGATATTGATGAAAATTGAGTTGATACAATACATTTAGTTAAATTAAATTGAATATCAAATGTAAACTTGCTTTATTCATATGAAATCTGAGATCAAATTTTATTAAAAGTAATTGACTTACTTAAAGATTATTTTGCAAAACATTGATTTGTACTTTATAGAATCGGTTGATTAGAATTTTGAATATTGTGATGAGATGAAAATTTTTTCAGGGATTTTTATGATAAAAATAATATACTAAATATAGAATTGAGTAAATTATGACTTACTGTTCCAATTAAATTATCAATATGATGAGCAAAAGGGGAGATTGATATATATAATAAAGCTTTACAAGCCCTTCATGAATCAAAATGAAATTGAGGATATGTAAGCTATTCAAAAAATCTTGAACTATCTATAAGAAATAGAGTAAATAATAATTTGATGTGGATAATGGAGTTAAATAATGCTATTAAGTCGTGAAATCTAGTAACATATTTTCAATGAATAGTAGATAATAATACTTGAGAAAAGATTAAAGAAGAGGCATTAGTTAGAATAGAAAAAGATTGAAAATTATTTACTCCAAATCTATTTTTGGAACAAGCAAAAGAGTGATGATTATTATCAAAAATAACAGAAAAAGTTTTAGATGATACTATCGTTAGAATAAAAAAGTATTGAAAAGCATGTTCAATAAATATATCAGATCAAGATGTAGCAGATGAGAAAATGATAAAATATATAATTGATCAAGTTATTCAAAATGGAATTTCTCCTAAATTATTAACTATTGAGGTTTTGGAAAGTATAACGAATGACGATTTATTTTTAGAAAATATAAAAAAATTAAAAAATATTTGAATTAAAATTGCAATTGATGATTTTTGAACATGATATTCAAATTTTGCTAGAATAATTGAATTGAAACCAGATTATATAAAAGTAGATTGAAGTTTAATTAAATGATTATCAAAATCAAAGGAAAAACAAAGTGTAGTAAGAAGTATAGTTAATCTTGCACATTTAAGTCAGGCAGAAGTTATTGCAGAATTTGTAGATAATGAGGAAGATCAATCAACTATAGAAGTTTTATGAATAGAATACAGTCAAGGATATTTATTTTCAATGCCTGTTAAATGAGATTAGTTTAAACTCATACAGTCCTTTATCTTATAAACCAGCTGATTTATAGGTCATAATACCTTGGCTAGTAAATCTCTTACGACTATATAATCTTCTCTAATAATTGTTAGTATGAAGTGTATTTGAAAGTTATTTTCATATTCATTATATGCATTAAAAGCTAAAGGAAATATTTTGTAAGTATGATTTATTTCATTATTTATCATTGATTGTATATTTCAAAAATCTTCTCATATTTTTTTTATTACCATTGATTGAGTTCAAGTTCACATAAGTTCTTGATCTTTTTTTGTAATTCAAGAAATATTTTCAACATTTGAGTAATATCATTTCAAATAATCCAAGTAAAAAGAATATTTACATAATTCATAAGTAGTTTCATTTAAAACTACATCTTTTTTAAAAAGTCATGCTGAATTATTATTTCATCATCATTTGCAATTTAGGGCATTTTTTTTGGCTTCAAGTTTATTTTCTAGAGAATTTATTCTTTGTTCTACATTGGTTTTTATTTTTCATGTTGTATCAACTTTTAATAATTTATCCTTAGCTGTTTTTAGTCATCTTTCCTGAGCATCAAGTAATGCACATTGGTAAATTGAATTCATATTTTCTCTATAAAGTGATTTTATTTCTTCAAATGGGGCAGTTATTTTATCTCAAAGAAGAGTTTCATCTCTATAATCTTCAGCTTTTTTATAATTTTCACTTTGAAATAATTTTTGATAATTTTCTAAATTTCAAGATTCAGGATTTTTTACTTTTAAACAAGGATTACATATGTTTTTTACTCTACATTCATATAATTCAAATCAATTTTTAAAACTACATGATTCTGAATCATATTTTGAGTATGATTGATTTCACATACATCATTGACTGTTGTTGTCAGCAAAAGTGTTTTGAAGTGAAAAATTTAGAATTATAAGAGAGATAAGTAGAATTTTCATTTTCATATATAAAATAAAAAAGTAGTTTTTTATATTTTATATAAAAAACTACTTTTTTCAAATTCCTTTTTACATATTTATACAACTCTAAGTATTTCTTCAATTGTTGTATATCACTTAATAGCTTTCAAGATTCAATCTTCTTTCATTTGTATAAATCAGATTTCTTTTGCAGCTCTCAATATATCTTCTGTTTTTTGAGCTCATCTTATCAAATCTTTTATAGATTCATTTAGATGAATAATTTCATAAATTCAAACTCTTCATCTATATCAACTGTTATTACATTTTTCACATCAAGTTCATTCATACAATTTTATATTATCTGTAGTTATATTTTTCATACCTATTTCTTCCATCATATTTTTTATGATAGCTATTTCTTGTGGGGTTTTTTCTTTTTCTTTTTTACAGAAAGGACAGATTTTTCTTACTAGCCTTTGAGCAATAACTACATCTAGAGCAGAAGCCATTATAAATGGTTTTAATCACATACTTATCAAACGATCTATTGTCTCTGATGCACTTTTTGTATGTAAAGTTGATAATACTAAGTGTCATGTTAATGCGGCATTTGTTGCTGTAGTAAGAGTCTCTTCATCTCTTATTTCTCATACCATAACTATGTCTGGATCTTGTCTCAAAATAGCTCTAAGTCAATTTTGAAAAGTGAATCAATTTTTTTCGTTTACCTCAGCTTGTATAACTCAAGACATTTCATATTCTATTGGGTCTTCTAGTGTAATTATCTTTTTATCTCTAGTATTTAATTTTGATAACATCGTATATAAAGTGGTAGTTTTACCAGATCATGTTGGTCATGTTACTAGTATCATACCATTTTTTTTCTCTAAACTTTTTTCTATTATTCTTTTTGCTGTCCAAAAAAATCAAAGTTCATCAAAATTAACTATACTTTTTTTTGAATCAAGTATTCTACATACTGCATTTTCTCAGTATTTTGTCGGAAGTATAGAAACTCTTATATCTAGTTTTCTATCTTCAATTTTTATAGAATATTTTCAGTCTTGAGGTAGATTTGTTATATTTAGTTTCAAATTTGCAGAATATTTAACTCTTTCAAGAAGAAGTTTATATTCTTTGTAATTTACAGAAAATATATCAACAAGTACTCAATCGATTCTAAATCTAACGACTACTCTATCTTCAAAACATTCATAATGTATATCTGAACTTCAAAGAACTAGGGCTCAAACTGTTATATCACTTAGAGCATCATCTGTACTTTGTTTTGCTATACTATCTTTAATTTTTTCTTCTATTTTATCAAATTTAGTCGAAAAATACTCTTGTTTTTTTTCTAATGCAAGAATCCATTTTTTTAAGTCTTCAGTCTTTGTGTCATCGATTTCTTTTTTTGTTTTTTTAGTTGTTTTTGTTTGAGTTTGCATATAATTGTAAGTAGTAAGTAGTAAGTCTAATATATTTTATCACAGTATTTCATATTATGCAAAAAAGAGATAAAAAATGATCTATACTAATTTGGAGTATTTTCTTGAGTTTGATAATCTCATTATCTTTTGTTTATGTTTCTACAAAAGTTAATCAAAATATTAGATTAAATAATTTTTTAGATCAATTTTTTTATAAATGAGTCAATAATAATATATGAGAAAATGAGTATTTATTAGCTGATCAAAAAATGTATACAGTGAAAAATGAAGAAAGTATAATTTTTTTATTTTCATGAACAACTACTTTAACTTGAACTTTAAAGATAAAATCCTGATGACCAATATATTATGAAGTAAAAGCATTTAGTTGAATTACTGAAAACCCATTAGTTTATTCATGAGTAATATCAAATATAAACACAACTACATTTACAGGTGATTTAACTTCTACTTACAATAAAGCTGAGTTAAATATAAAAAATATGTGATGACTTACAACTTTTTCAATTGATTCAAATAATAATTTTACATGAACTTGAGTTTTACAAAAATATAAAATTATAAAAGAAATTTGATGAAAAAGTGTTGAAAAAACTATTTTTGAAAAATAAAGTTTTGATTTTTATAAAAATTTCCTTAATTTAAGATTTATATTAGTATTTAATATTTCAAAAATATGGAATTAGTACCACTTGTTTTAAATCTATTGTTAGCTGCTTTGCTTTGAGCTATTGTATGAGCCGAAAGGGGAATCTTTGATAAAAAAGATAAAAACATACAAGAAAGGTTATCTTTTTGATGAATAAGAACTTTTTCTTTGATATCTTTGTTTTGATGAATTAGTGCCTCACTAGATATGATTTTAGAAACTTCATTTATTTTAGTTATTTCGATGATTATAATAGGAGTTTTTACACTTGTTTCATATATTTATTCTGTTTATAAAGAAGAACAACTTTGATTAACAACTGAGATTTCAGTTTTTTTAACTTATTTTTTATGAGTTTTTGTAGTTTTATGATTTGCTAAATTTGCAGTTATTATAACTATCATAATTACCTTTATATTGTCTTTGAAAAGTTTTTTATCAAAAATCAAACAAAAAATAAGTAGAGAAGAGCTTTGAAATACACTTAAATTTGCAGTTATATCAATTGTTATACTTCCACTTTTACCTGATGAGAAATTTTCTATCTTTCAAGTATTACAATTTTTAGGATATTCAGGAGATGTGATAAATTTAACTATATTGAATATAAAGTTTTTCAATCCTTATGGTATATGGTACTTCGTAGTTTTGATGTCTGCAATTAGTTATGTTTGATATATGCTTTCAAAAATAATCTGAGAGAAAAATAGTATAGTTGCTTCAGGTGCTATCGGTTGACTTATATCTTCAACTGCTGTAACTGCTTCTATGACTGAAAGATCAAAAGTAGATATAAAAAATACTGATTTATATGTGGTTTCTACATTGATAGCTTCAGCAATCATGTTTATAAGAGTTGTTCTTATAGTACTTTTCTTTAATATAAATATGATAAATGCTATTACAATTCCAGCTTTATTTATGCTGGTTTGAATGTGACTTTATATATATTATTTTTACAGAAAATCAAAACAAGAAAAGCTCGATGAGCATATAGAAGTAAAGAGTGATTATAAAAGTCCATTTACTATATGACCTGCATTGAAATTTGCATTGTTTGTACTTTTTATAAAATTTGTTTCTGCAGTTTGAACTGAATATAAAGATTTTTTATGAGGAGATTATTTTTATTACCTACTTTGAATCATATCTTGACTTGCTGATGTAGATGCTATAAGTCAAACTATGTCGGTTGATTCAAAAGATGGAAAAATCCTCTGAGCCGTTGCATCTATGACTATCATAATTGCAGTTATGTCAAACAATATAGTTAAATGAACCATAGCTTGGAGATTTGGTGAAAAGAAATTTTGAAAAATAGTTATGTGATGATTTTTGTTTTCTATGTTTTTTTGACTAGTTTGATTAGCTTTGTTAAAAATAGTTGCTTAAATAATTGAAAAAATCAAAAAAATGTGGCATAATTTCTATACCACATTTTTTTGATGGAGATTGAAATGGCTTTCTCAAAGATGGTTCACCGAAAATCTGACAATAAGTACTGTGAGTTGAAAGTTACTTCTTCTGGAGGAATCTTTCTAAACGGGACTGATGTTGGTTACTATACAACTGGTGGAGAAATCTATAACAGTCACGGAAGATGGATGTCTTCAGATGACGTTATAAGTTTCTTAGAGCAAATAGGTCTTATCAAAAAAGATTGAAGGGAGGTGGTATTAAGCGAGTTTTACTCGCTTTTTTATTTTGAAAAAAAAATAAATTGATTATATTTCTCTAAACTCTAAACTCTAATCTCTAATCTCCAAATGCAAGAACAATTAAGCCTAAAATGAAACATAATCGAATACGATGATAATACTTTAAATCAAGATATAGATGATATACTTTTATCTAGATTTGAAGATGACTTCAATTTTGAAAAAACACTTGATGATTTGCATAATCCATATGAATTAAAAGGGATGAAAGAAGCTGTAGAAAGAATTAAAAAAGCAAAAGAAAATGGTGAAAAAGTAATGATTTTTGGTGATTATGATGTTGATTGAGTTACAAGTACATCAATACTTATGCATTTTTTCAAAAAAGTATGAATACAAGCAAGTTATAGACTACCTCATAGAATTAAAGATGGTTATGGGATGAAACCTTACTTCATAGATGAATTTACTTCGATTTGAATAGATTTAATTGTAACTGTTGATTGTTGATCAAGAGATCTTGAAGTAGTAAAAAAAGCAAAAGAAAATTGAATTGATATAATAATTACAGACCATCATACTACACCTATCGTCTCAGAAAATGATGACAATATATTAGATTATACAGTTGCATTAATTAATCCAAAAAGACCAGATTGTGATTATCCTTTTAAGTTTCTTGCTTGAGCATGAGTTGCTTTTAAACTTATGTCAGCTTTGGCTTATGAGTTTATGTCAAAAGATGATGCAGAAAAGTATATAAAAGAAAGTATAGATATAGCAGCAATATGAACAGTTGCTGATTGTATGAGTTTGACAGGGGAAAATAGGATAATAGTAGAAGCATGACTTAAACAAATCAAAAACTCAAGGTCTAGAGGGATAAAAAAACTCCTAGAACAAAAAATTCATGAAGATTTAGATAGTGATATATTTGGTTTTCTCATATGACCAAGGATAAATGCAGCTTGAAGACTTGATACTCCATACAAAGCAATTAATCTGATTTTGAACAATTCTGATAGTGTAGAAGAAACTATAGAAGAAATAGAAATGTTAAATGACAGAAGAAGAAAATTAACTCATAAATTTTTTGATGATGCACTTGAAAAAATAAACCCACAAGATAATATAATTTTTTATCATAGTAGTGAGATTACTCATTGAATTATATGAATAGTAGCTTGAAGATTAACAGAAAAGTACTATCTTCCATCTATAGTCTTAATTGAGGAAGAAGAAAAATTGATAGCTAGCTGTAGAAGTCCAGAGTATTTTTCCATAGTAGAAATTCTTGAAAAATATAAAGATTATTTTGTAGCTTTTGGGGGACATAAACAAGCAGCAGGTTTTACTATACTAAAAGAAAAATTTGAGGAATTTAAAAACAAGGTTTTAGACGAAGTAAATTGAATAGATTTTGCAAAACACAAAAAAACTATAAAAGTAGATAAAGTAGTTGAGCTTAATGATTTGTGATTTAGGTTTTTGGATAAAATAAATAAATTTAGACCATTTTGACTTGGTAATCCTAAGCCAGTTTTGATGATAAAAAACTTAGATTATACAAAAATAGCTTATCTAGGACAATGAATGGAACACATAAAAATGGATGTAAAAAATGGTTTCAAAATAGTTGCTTTTGGTATGGGGGAATTTATGGATCAAATCAAAAAATCAGAAAAAATTTCAATTGTTTTTGAACTAAATCTAGATACTTTCAATTGAAGTAAAAATATTCAATTAAATATTATAGATATTATTAATAATTGAAAAATATATTAGTCAAGTTAAAAATTGGTAAAAAAATAATAAAAATTTAGGATAAAAAGTGCTTAATAGGTATAATTTAAATAGATATTATTATTCTAATTATTATGATGAATAAAAAAAATCATTGATTTACTTTTGTAGAGTTGATTATAACAATTGCTGTAATTGCTATAATATGAACTATTTGATTTATATCATTCAGTAATTCAATCCCAGATTCTAGGGATACAACAAGAATTGCTCATTTAAGAGAGGTTGATAATTCTCTAAATGTGTTTAGATTGAAAAATATGTTAATTATACCTGATAGGGGGATAGAGATTAGAGTAGACTGATTTGTTGTTTGATATCAATGATACTTATCAGAAGATATATTGGAACTAATAAATTATACATGAGTAGATTGATGAATAGATCCAAAAGATAAAGAGTACTATACTTACTATGTTTCTAGAGATTTTAAGAAATATCAGTTACTTTGATATCTTGAAAATGAAAAAAATTTAGATCAAAGTACTTTTTTAACTTATAAAACATATGCAGAAAATATAGATTATACAAATAGATTTCCATATATGTTATGAGATAATTTATGAATTATAATAGATAAACAGTCTAATTCACCAATTCAATCTTTACCAAACATACAATCGGATTGATATATAAACTTTACATGAAGTTTAGCTTGAATATATAATATAAATATAGAAAATTGAGATATATTTATGAGTAATGATAACATATTATTGTGAGAGAAAATAAAAGAATTGGCAAATATAAAGTATAATGTACTTACAGAAGAATCAACATCAGATCTTTGTTCTTGAGAAATATCTGATGTAAATTGAGCAGATACTTCAGTTTGAAATCCAAAATATATTTCAAGTTATAATTGGACTAGATCTGATACACCTTGAATTTGTACTTGGAATTGTGTATTATGATATTATTGGGATTGAAGTAGTTGTAATCTAATTAATTATACAGTTACATTTAATTGAAATTGATGAAGTGGACATAGTCCAACAAGTAAGAGTGTTGCATATAATACAGCAGTATGAACATTGCCAAGTAATCCAACAAGAACATGATATACATTTAACTGATGGTTTACACAGGCAAGTTGATGAACACAAATAACAACAGCAACAGTTATAACATGAACAGTAACATTTTATGCACAATGGACACCTATAAACTATACAGTTACATTTGATTGAAACTGATGAAGTTGACATAGTCCAACAAGTAAGAGTGTTGCATACAATACAGCAGTATGAATATTGCCAAGTAATCCAATAAGAACTTGATATACATTTAATTGATGGTTTACAGCTACAAGTGGATGAACACAAATAACAACAGGAACAATTATAACATGAACAGTAACATTTTATGCACAATGGACTCCTATATATTGTATTTTAGATAATGGAAATTCTGATGTTAACTCATGTATATTACAATAAAATATTTTAATTTTTAATTACTTTATATGATAAAGAAATGATTTGTTATACTTTTTTCTTCTTTATTTTCAGTATTTTTGTGATACTGAATAATTTATGCTTGGGTTTGATTAACTGCAAGTCCATGAGATCAACTTACATCAAGTAAGTGGAATGAATTGGTTAATAAAGTAGCTAATGTATATAGTACATGAGCAAATGTTTGAATATGAACTATAACTCCATATACATCTTTACATGTAACAAGAGATGTAACAGATACAGATTTAAATAGTTGATATTGACAAATGATAGTTTCTTGATTAACAAATACTTTTAAAAGATTAATAATGTGATATAATACTACAAGTAATTATGCATTTTTACAATGAAATACATATTGAGCTACTCGGGATAATTTAATATTACAACCAAAATGAGCAAATGTTTGAATATGAACTACAACTCCATGATATAATCTTGAAGTTTCTTGATCTACTAGTTTAGCTTCAACAAACGGTACAGTTTATATATGAACACAAAATAATGAAAATGAATGAGCTGAAATTCGTTTAAAATGAGCTTGAACAAATGATAGTTGGGTGCAAGATGTTTATGCACAGTGATTGAGATTTTATACAAATACTGCAAATACAAATACTGTTTCAATTTTTAATAATTCTACTTGAGTGGCTAACTTATCTGTAGAGTGAACTGCTACAGCAGCTACTCCTACTGCATCAAATCATCTTGCTACAAAAGCTTATGTTGATGCTGCTGTAAGTGCCGCAGGGGGATGAGGTAAGTCCAAATCTGAAACTTTTACATCATGAGCTGGTACATGGACTGTTCCTACATGAGTTACTTGAGTTGAGGTTATTTTGGTTTGAGCAGGATGATGATGAGGAGGATGTAGTAATAGTAGTACTACTTATTGAACTAGTTGAACAAATTGATGAAGTACAACTTTCTGATCTTTAACAGCTTATTGATGATCAGGATGATGAGGTGGAAGTACATATTATTCTAATTCTTCATGAGCATGATGAAAATGAGGATGAAGTTTAGGTGCTTGGTGAGCTTGAGATAGTTATAGCTGATGTGATTGAGTTGATACTACACCTTCTAAATTTTCAGCAACTATTTTTTGATGATGATGATGATGATGAGAATGTGCTTGATGATGAATATCACTTTTTACTTGACATAGCACATGACATAGATGATGATGAAGTTATTCTAGTATTTATTGAGCTTGATGAAATAGATGATGAAGTTGTTGATGATGATGATGATGATGAGAGGTAGTTCGACTTACTATTCCTGTTTCATGAAGCGTAGCATATTCTATATGAGCTTGATGAACTGCATGAACCTGAAATTCTTGAAATTGAACAAATTGATATTGATGATATATACAAATAAACTATGTAGAATAATTTTTAATTATACCTTATGAAAATAAAAAATTTATATATTATTATTTTTTTACTACTTACGATAAATATTTTCTTAGTTTTCCGTTGTTTTTTATCTTATAATTATTTAGAAAACAATAAAATTATAAGTATTGATTCTGAAAGTGAAACATGATGTAAAATCGAAGAATCTATAAAAATTGTTGATTGAGATAGTATGTATCCACTTATAAGTAATTGATCTGAAATTAAATTTTTGACTTATTATTATAAGTGTTCAAGGTTATTACCAAAAATTTGAGATATAGTTGCTTATAAATACTCTTGAAATATTAATAATTTGATAAAACACGTTAAAGTTACACATGACGATATTGTAGAAATTTCTTGAAATAATTTGAAAATTAATTGAGAGTTGATGAAAAATTCAGCTTGACAGGAATATATTTTTTCAGATGGCGAAATAATGATGATTTCTCTTTATATTAGTGAATGAAAAATTCCAAAAGATAGTTATCTTATATTTTGAGATAATATAAATGATTCAATAGACTCTAGAAAATTTTGAGCAGTAAGCAGTAATGATATATTATGAAAATTTGAAATTATAAAAAAATAACTATATTTTCCCACCTAACTCCAAACTTTCAAGGAATATA
>DYHI01000027.1 GCA_020724225.1 Candidatus Altimarinus sp.
ATTTCCGGCAAATATTACAAAAAATAATATTTGAAAGGTAAGATCTTTGTGATATAGAAATTCATTATTAGTAAAACATTTAAGAGAATTTCCTAATCCTCCAAATTTAGATCAAAATGAATGAGTAAGAGCTATGAGAACTGAAATGTGAAAAGAAAATTTATATCCTCCAATTTTCATGACTTATCCAGTTTTAAATGATTCAGTGAGAGTTATTTTATTTAATGAAAAAATAGCAACAGAATGGGAAAGAGTTGAATTATTTCTTCAAAAAAATACTTTTATAACTAATGAAGAAGCCAGGGAAATTACCCATATATCTCAGAGAGATAAAATGTCCAGATTACTAAAACAATGGGTAGAAAAATGACTTTTAATTCCAATTATACCTGAAAGTTGATACATGAGATGAGTAAAATATAAATTATCACAAAATAATTGACTAATTGATTAATAATTTTTTACTTGCATATGTGTAATGCAAGTAAAAAATTATTGGCTTAATAAAAGTAAGAATACCATACTTTACTTGCAATAACATATAATCCATGCTCACTTCTGAAACAAAACAAAAAATTAATAATTGTCGTGACTATCTTGTTTGAAAGATACCAGACCCAAAATGACAAATAGACCAAATCACGAATGCTCTTATTTATAAATTTATGTCTGATCAAGATATACTTGCAAAAGAAATCTGATGAAATGCAAGCTTCTTTGTAGACCAATGAGAAAAAGAAAGTGAAAAATATGAAAAATATTCTTGGGAACATCTTTTTGATACAAAACTTACGAACGAAGCAAAAGCAAAGCTCTATATTGATTGAATAGAACAACTTTCAAAAGCAAAACATTTACCAGAACTTTTTAGAGATATTTTTAAAAATGCTTTTTTGCCTTTTCGTGATGCCAATACCATAGTTTTGTTTTTAACAGAAATAAATAAGTTTGATTATCATCATAGTGAAGAGCTTGGAAATGCTTTTGAATATTTACTTTCTATAATGTGAAGTCAATGAGATAGTTGATCTTTTAGAACCCCAAGGCATATTATAGAATTTCTTGTTGATGTTGTAGATCCAAAACCAGGAGAAACGATTTATGATCCAGCTTGTGGAACAGCAGGATTTTTGATCAGTGCTTTCACACATATCATGGAAAATAATCCAAAATTATCAATTCCAGAAAAGTTAGAACTCTATAAAAATATTTCTTGAGTAGATATTGATCCAGGAATGGCAAAAATTGCGAGAGTGAATTTGTATTTACATGGATTTAAAACTCCAAAAATAAGTGAGGATGATACTCTTTCAAATCTCAAACTTTGGGATAATAAATACGATGTAATCCTTGCAAATCCTCCTTTTATGACTCCAAAATGAGGAATTAAACCTCATGAATGATATAGTATAAAATCTAATAGGTCAGAAGTTCTTTTTACTGATTATATAGCTGAACATCTCAGACTGAAATGAAGAGCCTGAATCATAGTTCCAGACTGAGTTATTTTCAAACAAGACAAATCTTATAAAGAATTAAGAAAAATGCTAGTAGAACAAAAACTTCTCTATGCAGTAGTAAGTTTGCCAAGTTGAGTATTTAATCCTTATGCTTGAGTAAAAACTTCTATTTTGTTTCTTGATAGAGAACTAGCTAGTAAAACTGACAAAATACTTTTTGTAAAAGTAGAAAATGACTGATATGATTTATGAGCTCAAAGAAGAGAAATAAATAAAAATGATTTACCAAAATCTCTTGAAATACTCAAAAACTATAAAACATCAGTTTTAGAAAACAAAAATTTTGAAACACAAGATAAAAATGTGTTAGTAGTGGAAAAATCAAATATTTCTCAAAATGGAGAATATAATTTAAGTGCTGAAAGATATAGAAAAAATTCTATATGAGATTTAAGTAGTTATGATTTTGTAGAATTGTGAAAAAAAATTAGCACAATAACTGCTGGTATTAAAATTCAAAAAAATGAATTTTTAGAAAAATGAGATATTCCAGTAATCGATCAATCTCAAAATTTTATTTCTTGATATACAAATAATCTAGAATCAAAAAATATTGTTAATAAGCCATTAGTAATTTTTGGAGACCATACTTGTGCTGTTAAATATATAGATTTTAATTTTGCACAATGAGCTGATTGAATAAAAATTTTAGACACAACAGAAGATTTAAATCCAAAATTTTTATATTACAATCTATTGTACAAACCATTACAATCTGATTGATATCAAAGACATTTTACAAAATTAAAACTTTATAAAATCCCACTTCCACCTCTTGAAATTCAAGAACAAATTATAGAAGAACTTGATAATTACCAAAAAATTATTGATGGAGCAAAGCAAATAGTAGAAAACTATAAACCAAAAATTAAGATTGATGAGAGTTGGGAAGTTGTGGAGTTGGGAGAGATTTGTGATGTAAGAGATTGAACTCACGATTCTCCGAAATATGTTGAAAGTGGAATCCCTTTAATTACTTCAAAAAATTTAAGAAATAGATGAATTGATTTTAATAATGTAAATTATATTTCAGATTTAGATCATGAAAAAATTTCAAAAAGATCCTGAGTTGATGATTGAGATGTTTTATTTGCCATGATTTGAACTATTTGAAATCCTATAATTGTACAAAAAAATAGAGAATTTAGTATAAAAAATGTTGCCTTGTTTAAATTTAACGGAAATACAAAATTATTAAATAAATATTTATGTGTTTTATTAGATTCAAAATATACTGAAAATAATTTAATTAATCTATCAAGATGATGAACTCAAAATTTTATCTCATTATCTGATATTAGGAGATTTAAAATTCCTCTTCCACCTCTTGAAGTCCAGGAAGAAATCGTTGCAAAAATTGAAGAAGAACAAAAAATGGTTGAAAGTGCGAAGTGACTCATAAAAGTTTTCGAAAATAAGATAAAAGAGAGAATTGGAGAAGTTTGGGGAGAGAATTTAGATGATAACGATTAGAATATGGAGCAAGAGTTTGAGAATATAAAAAATTGACAACAATGAGCTTGGTTATTAATTAAATGATTTTTGGGCTTATTATTTAGACCACTTTTGGATATTTGAAAATTATTTAAAAAGGAAATTTGGGATAATATAGTTAATAAAAATTGGAAAGATTTATTATTAGCAATTATTCCACTATTTTTAATAATTTTATTTCTATTATATTCTTTTAATTGATTAAAAAATGATTTATATAAGTGGTATTATAAAGAAAGATATGAAAAAGTTTTAATTGATACCTATAAAAAAGATATTGAAAGTTTTTTTGATAAATACGAAGAGAGATTTTTAGCTCATGATTGTTGATTTATGAGAGAAGTATGAGCTGATGAGTTAATGTATGATAAGTATTGACAAACAAGTTATTGAGAAGATTTTAAATGTACTATTTTTGATAGAGTTCAAAGATTAAAATTATTACCTATAACTATTTGAGAAATAGAAAAAGCTTGAAATAAATATAAAGTTAGATGAGAATTAATTAGAGTTGAAATTATTAATTGAAAACCTCTTTATATTGCTCCAATTAGGTTTGAATTATGGAAAACTATTGATATGGATTTATGGCATTTTAATTTGTATTGAGATGCTGAAACTAGATTTATAAAAAGTGAATTTAAATCTTTGAATAAAAAGAACTAAGATTTTTCTTAGTTCTTTTTATACATGACTAGCTACATATGAAATGAATGCAAGTCAGAATATTAACATTCAGACTTTTATAGTAATTTGCTGAATAAGTGATCAAAATCATTTCAAAATATGCCTGATTATAAATCAGATTATTTTTGCAATTCCTATAAATATGCCTGAAATAATACTGAAAATTAAATCAATCATTTTTATAAAAATAAAAAAATAAAATACTTGATAAAAGTTTTATTTGGCTTTAACCTTTATCTATAATAATTATATAAAAAAATATTAAAAGTAAAATTAAAATGTTAATATATTTAACATTTAATGTTAAAAATATGTCAAATACTTTTGACAAAAACTAATAAATCATATACTATAGATACATATTAATACTAACCAATGTATTATGATAGCAAATATAGAAAACATAAGAAAAGAAAAAAAACTTACTCAAGATGAAGTAGCTAAGTATCTGTGAATCACTCGTCAAACATTTTCAAAATTAGAAAAATGAAGTATAGAACCAACTCTAGGACAAGCTGTTAAGTTGTCAGAATTATTATCTATAGATATAGATAATCTCATAAAAACAGATACAAAGGTAGAAGCAAAAAAACCTATAGATTGGGAAAAATATAAACAAATAATTCAATTTTTTATAGAAAACTGAACTTGATCAAAATATAAAATAACAAAAACAAAATTAGCAAAACTTTGTTATTTAGCTGATTTTGCATGGTACTATAATAATTTAGAACCAATTACTTGACTAGAATATAGAAGAATTCAGCAATGACCAGTACCAGATGCTTTTTTCTCTACTATTGATGAATTATTTACAAATGAAATTATTTCTATTGAAATAGATTGAAATTCTCATCTAATTACAAATAAATCTTATCCGAAAACTGATAAATTAACTTTAGAGGAAAAATCTCTTTTAACTAAAATTGCTGAAAAATGGAGATATAAAAATAACGAGGAAATAGTTGAATTTACTCACAAACAACTACCTTGGATGATTTGTTATGACAAAGAAATTATTCCCTATGGACTTATAACTCAAGAAGATCCAGAAAATGTGTATTAAAACATATTATAGTGTTTTAGTATGTGAGTATGCTAAAAAACATTTTATAAAATCATTTGAAAAGAAATATAAGTCTGTTTGGAATAAAACTTTTGAAACTATTGAAAATATGTTATCTCGTATAGAAATATTTTCTAAAACTTCCAAGGTAAACAAAATTCATATGTGTGACTCCTGATATATAGCTAAATGTGAATTCAATATTGAATGAATTAGAATATCTACTCATGCATCTTGAAATAGAATTATAGTTTATGTAAATGAATTAACTTTAGAAGTTAAAATTTTGCTTATATATGCAAAAACTGATGTAGCTTGAACAAATGAAACTACTTGGTGGGAACAAGAAGTAAAAAATAATCATAAAGAAATAGCTGATTTATTTCCTTGACTGTAAATTATATGACATCAAAAGAAGATTCTTTTAAAGAAATACTTGTTTCTTGAATATTTGAAGATTTAAAAAATGAAGATGATTTATATGATGAATATGTTTAAATTTTTAATATAAGTATTTTACATAAAAAATACCTCTATTTTTACACTTTCCCTTGAAAAATCAATAAAACTAGATAAAATCTAGCAAATTATTTTCTAAATGATATTTTAAATGTCAAACAACAATAATGAAGAAAATCTAAATGAGGATTTAGAAGCTACAAACAATGAAAATACAAACGAAGAATCAAATGAAAATGAATCTGCTGGAGATGCTGAGCAAACAGGTCTTCCGATAGAAAATAGAATGGTTTATACTTGAGATGAAAATAAAGATATAAACGAAGAGATAGAAACAAGTTACCTTGATTATGCTATGAGTGTAATAGTATCTCGTGCTTTGCCTGATGTAAGAGACTGATTGAAACCAGTTCATAGAAGAATACTATATGCAATGCATGATTTATGACTTAGATCTACAGCAAAGTATAGAAAATCTGCAACAGTAGTCTGAGAGGTACTTTGAAAATATCATCCACATGGAGATAGCTCTGTTTATGAAGCTATGGTAAGAATGGCTCAAGATTTCTCTATGAGATATCCACTTGTTGATGGTCAATGAAACTTCGGTTCAATGGATTGAGACGGGGCAGCTGCTATGAGGTATACCGAAGCTAAGATGACAAAAATAGCTGAGTTTATGCTTGCTGATATAGATAAAGAAACTATTGATTGGAGAGATAACTATGATGCAACTAGACAAGAACCATCAGTGTTACCAACTCGTGTTCCGGATTTACTTATGAACTGAGTTATGGGTATTGCGGTAGGTATGGCTACAAATATTCCTCCACATAATCTAGGAGAACTAATAGATGCTATTGAATACTTATTGAAAGTACCTGAACTTGAAGATGTTACAGTTGAGGATTTGATGCAGTTCGTAAAATGACCAGATTTTCCAACTTGAGGTATAGTTTATGATAAAGAAGCTATATTAAAAGCATATTCTACAGGAAGATGATCAGTTATAATGAGATGAGTTGCAAATATAGAAGAAAATAATAAATGAAGAAAGTTTATAAATATTTCTGAAGTTCCTTATGCTATGAATAAGTCAACTTTTATAGAAAAAATAGCTGATTTAGTAAAAGATAAAAAAATAGAGTGAATAAGTGATATAAGAGATGAGTCAAATAAAGATTGAGTTAGAATAATTATTGAGCTAAAAAAAGACAGTTTTCCTAAAAAAGTACTTAATCTACTGTACAAACTTACTCCACTTCAAACTAGTTTTGGTTATAACATGATTTCTCTTTGAGAAAGAGGTAAACAACCAAAATTATACAATTTAAAAGAAATATTAGTTGACTTCATAGAACATAGAAAAGAAGTAATTACAAGAAGAACAATTTATGAACTAAAAATAGCAGAAGCAAGAGCTCATATATTGGAATGACTTAAAAAAGCTCTAGACCATATAGATGAAATAATTGCAACAATCAAAAAATCTCAAACTAAAGATGAAGCAAGAGTTAATTTGATGGAAAGATTTAGTTTTACCGAAATTCAAGCAAATGCAATTTTGGAAATGCAATTATCTAAATTAGCATGACTTGAAAGAAAGAAAATTGAAGATGAACTTGAAGAAAAACTTGCACTTATTGCTGATTTAAAAGATATACTTGTGAAGTCAGAAAGAATAATTGCTATAATGATTGAAGAACTTGATTATATAAGAGAAACTTTTGGAGATGAGAGAAGAACAAAAGTAGTTGAGTCAAAAGTATGAGAGTTCAATGCAAAAGATACTATTCCAAATGAAGATGTTGTAATAGTTCTTACAAAGAATAATTATATAAAGAGACTAAAGGCTAGTTCTTTTAGAATTCAAAATAGATGATGAAAAGGTATAACAACTGCAACTAAAGAAGATGATGAGATTAAACAAATTATACCTACATTTAATCATAATGATTTACTTTATTTTACTACTAAAGGTAGAGTATTTACACTTCCAGCTTACGAAGTACCAGAAACTCAAAGAACTGCAAAATGACAAGCTATAGTAAATTTACTATCTTTACAAAAAGATGAAACAATTGCATCAGTACTGGATATTTCACAAGAAAAAAATAAATATTTATTCTTTGTTTCAAGTGCATGAACTGTGAAAAAACTTGCAATGAGTGAAGTAAAAAATATTAGAACAAGTTGATTAATAGTATTAAAAATTAAAGAGTGAGAAGATTTAGTTTGGGTGAAAACTACTTCAGGAGATGATAATATACTTATTGCTACACATGATGGTAAAGCAATACAATTTGATGAAAATGATGTAAGACCTATGTGAAGAGCTGCGGCATGAGTAAGATGAATAAAACTTAAATGAGATGATGAAGTTGTTGAAGTTACTGTAGTATCAAAAGATGCTAAATACTTGTTTATAGTTACTGAAAATGGTATGTGAAAAATTTCAGACTTAGAAGAATATAGAAGTCAATGAAGAGGTTGATCTTGAGTTAAAGCAATGAATGTAACTCCAAAAACTGGTAAAATGATTAGTGCTGTTGTTCTAAGTGAAGATGATTTAAAAGAATGTTCTGTTTTACTTATGAGCAAAAATGGTCAAACTATAAAGTTGATTTTATCAAAATTGAGAGTAACTTGAAGAGTAACTCAATGAGTTATTTTAACAAAGATAAAATGAGAAGATGATGTGCTTGTTTCTGCTTCAGTTGTAAGATGAATAACTGATGAAGATGAAGAAAATTAAAAAAATGAGAGCTTAGCTCTCATTTTTTGATGACAATAATTGTTCAAATTCAATTTCTTTAAATTTTCAATTTTGGTCAATAAAATTTTTGTAAAAAGTTTCTTCAATTATAAATAATCAATTTATAGAGGTTCATTGATTTTCTAAGTTTATTTGTTTTATCATATTTTCTATTTCTTTTAAATCTTTCTTTAATAATATTTTTTCATCTATAAAACAAAATTCTCAAAATACTTTATTATTTCAACTTGTTTTACAAAGAGTTTTTAAGATTTTTACTAAAAATATTTTTATCTCTTCATCATTTAAATAATTTATATCCTTTTCATTTAAAAGTAAATTTGTTTTTTTGATACTTCTAAATAGTCTCTCTCTATATTTCCATAAAAATCATACATTTAATTTATCAAGTATTTCAACAAAATTTATTATACTTTTTGAGCTTTTTTCAGCATTTTCTTTATTCCCAGATAGTAAATTTTTTTCACTTTCATTGAAATCGTCAATAGATTTTATTAATCAATTACTTTCGTATTTTAAAGATTCAACTATTTGAGAATTTTTATTTTTTATTATCTCATATCAATTAGCTAAAGAAGTACTATTTTCTTTTGGATTTTGTTCAAATGTTTTTAGTGCATTATCAAGAGATTTGTTGCCTTTTCTCAATGTTTCAATTATAGATTTTTCATCTGTTATTCATTTTTCTTGTAGTTCTAATATTTTTTTATAATCATTTTCAGTAAGTTGTCTTACAATTATTTTTGATTTTTTTACTTCAAATTCTTTTCTTTCTAATAATTCTTTTTTTTCTTCTACTTTTTTTTGTTTTTCTTGATCTTTTCATGCTTCTCTTTTTGCTATCTCAATTTCTATATTTTCTTGCCTGATTTCTATCTCTTTAATTCATATTATCAAACCTATTAATTCCTTTATAGATGCAACTTTTATAATAGGATTTAAAATATTTACCATTGTTATTACACTAGTAGTATTTTCAAGTTTTGAGTAAATTTCTAATGCACTATCTTCTTTTAATTTATGTTTTTTAACTAATTTATTTATTATTATATCTTTTCTAGATTTTATTTCTAATCATAATCAATAAGATAATACTTCTAAGCTAGGGGTTTCTGTTTCTGTTATGTCTATATCTAATGTTGAATCTAAATATTTTTTACGAGTATATTCATTATTTAGAGATTTTTTAAAATCATCTAAACTTTTTGAATCAGTAAAATTATTTATAAGAGTTTCAGATAGTGAATAATTACTTTCTAATATTTCTCTAAATCAAGTATTTATAACTCAATCAACTATATATCAAAATCAACTTTTTTTAAGTATATTTGCTGATGCGGAGTTTTTATTTGTTGACCATATTTTTTGTAAATCTTTCAATTTTTTTATTCAAAGATTTAGATTTCAATTTCAAAGAATAAATAATAGTCTTTCAGTAATTTGTATTTTTTCTAGTTTTTGTTCACTAACGAGGTATTTTATATAAGAGGCTAAAGTAACTCAGTTTATTTGTCTAACTTGAAGTGTTCATAGCTTGTTTTCAAAATCTTCTATATTTTCGCTGAAAGTTTTTCAATGTCTTCTTCAAGTTAACATTTTATTTGATAAATTTTCTAGTCTTCTATCTATTTTTCTTCATAACCATTGAGTTTGATTGTTTAATCCTCTTATATCATTATATTCACTAATAATTCTTATTAAGTTATTTTCAGTATTTTGTTGTTGTTCTGATTTATCTTGATTTATTTCTTTTAATAATTCTATATATTCTTTCTTTGCATTTTTATATTTTTCTGATTCTTCTCAGTATTTATTTTTTAATTCTTTAAAAATAACAAAAGAATCTTGAATTATATTAATAATTAAGTCATCTGTAAGTCATCAAATAATTTCATTTGTTTGAGTTTCCAGTGTCTCAAATGATATTGTATCTCACATATTTTATAAATTAAATATATTGTTTAAATTTATCTTGTTGAAAAGTTCAGTCATTTTCTATAAAATTTTGTCTAAATAATTCTTCTATTTTACTTTCTCATTTTGCATTTGTGTTTTTTTCTCATTTTATTAGATCATTATTATTATTTAGTGATTTGATTTTTGTTTTTATTGACTCTATATTTCAATTTTTTTCTTCATTATTAAATTCTTTTCAAACAGATTTCATCAAACTTGTTAAAAATAATTTTACTTCTGTTTCTTTCAAAAAATCATCATTTACATTGAAAGAAATTCAATTTTTTTCTGCAATTGCTTTAAAAATTCATTCTCTATGTTTCCATATATTAAGTATGTTTAATTCACTTAAAGTTTCACTAAATTTTTTAAAATTTTCTTTTATTTTTTCACTTCAATTTATAAGAGCTGCTTCGTATGGCGTAATAGGTAAATCTAGTTTGTTTCAGCTAGTTGTTGTAGTAGTGAAATTGTATCAACTTTCTGTTTTAGTTATTTCTGGGATTAGGTAGTTATCTTGAGCTTGATTTAGATTATTTGATTGATTTGATAAATTAGTATTTTCTTTTAATTCCTGTTCTTTCTTGTATTCATCTACTTTTTTAAAATATTCTTCTTGTTTTATTTCTCAAGATAAGTATTTGAAATATGTGTCAGTAGTTGCTATTTTTTGCTTAACTTCTTTTTTTAAGAATTTTATTTTTGAGATGTTTAAAAATATCTCTTTTAAAATTCATTCTTCATCATTAAGAGAAGTTCAGAATCATAAATTTTCTACGTATTCATTTCTGATTCTCCATTGATATAATGCATCTGTTTCATTAGGTTTTTTAGGGTACTTTTTTTCAAAGTTCTCAAAATCATTTAATACTTTATATAAATCCAACTCTTTTCATATAAAAAACTCTTTTATTTTAGGCTTTTCTTTTATTAATCATTCTATATTTAGTCAATTTAATAAAGAGTTAATATCAGATTTTATTTGTCAGTGGGTATTTGATAGATATAATTTTTGTTGTTCTAAAACCTCATTATATATTTTTTTTATTCTATCTTCTCATCCTTTTCAAGCTAATTGTAACATTTTCGGATAAACTATTTTTCAATTATTAAGACTACTTAATCACTCTAAAAATAATTGATAAAAAGTCTCTTTATCAGTAATTCAGTTTTTTTCTATAATTTTTAATATATTTTCTTTATTATTCTTAAGAGTTAATAGATTTAGCTTAGAAAGATAATCTCATATAAAATTTTTATTTTCAAAGTACTCTTTTTCAACTTCAAGTTTTCAAATTCATTTTCAGTTTATTAACTTTTTTTCTTCTAAAAAAAAGTCTATATATGTACTAAATTTAGGATTTAAAAATATTTCAGATGAAGAAAATCCTTTATTTTTCAAATCAATATAAAATTTGTTAAGTTTTTCTATTGTATCAGGTTTAGCGTAGTCTATAAATCATAACTCATTATTTTCTTTTGTCTTTTCTCAAATAAAACTATTAATAAAACTTTCATCAGATTTTATATTGTTTCAAGCATAGTATAAAAGTGATGTTTTTATTAAGTATTTATCTTCTTGATTCGATAAATTTATAATTTTTTTAATATTTTCAATACTGTAGTGTATTGATGTAAGTTTTTCTAAATTTCATTGTTTTATTATTTCAATTAATTTATATCATATTTTTTCTATTCATACCAGTTCAATATAGCTATTTAGATATTTTATACTTTCAGTCTTTTCTTTTTCATCAAGTTTATTATTTAAAATCTTTTCACATAAAGATATTCATTCATTTTCATTATTTTTTATTATATTTAATGCATTTACATTTATATCTATGACTTCTTTTTCATCAGGTTCTTTGTAATATTTATAAATTGTTGGTATAAGATTTTTACTCGTATAAGGTAGTGAGAAAAATAATTCTTCTCTTTCTTTTTTATTTAAGGGGTTCAAAAAACTTTCAAATATTGATACAGCATTGTAAGAACTTAACATTTGAAAAAAAATTCTATAAATAGCTACTTTGTCTCATCAGTTCTTTATATAATTATCTATAAATAATCAACTAGCCATTGATATTTCATCTAATGAATTATTTTGATTTTTGGTACTTACTAATGAACTAAAATACAAATCTAATCATATAGGTAATCCATCATCTATTAAGTTATCAAGGAATCTAAATTGACTTGTGAGCTTTGGATTAAGTTTTATTATGAAATCATCAATTTTATTACTATTTTTTATTAGTATATAATTTAAAAATCTTCTTATAAAATTTTCATTAGTTATAAAACTAATTTCATTACTAGCTATATCATTAGTCATAAAGTAATTAAAGAGTGCTTCAAGCTTGTTGTTTTCTATAGTTTCAACATTTGTAAAATTGATTGAATTTATACTTAATTTAATGTCAGATATAAATAATGTTTGAACTTGATTAAATTCATTTCTTATTTCTACTAATTCTTGTTCATCGATAAAATTTTGAAGTTCTTTTGTTTCTGATTTTGCTTGATCTTTTATATCATTTTTAGATTTTATTATTATTTTTTCTAAATCTGAATACTCTTTTAATGCTTTGCTATATTGGTCAGATTTTTCTCAAAATCGATTTTTAAATGCATTTAAAATACTATTTGCTTGTTTTAAAAGTTGAATAGTTTCTTTTTTTGAATCACTGTCTATAATTTTTTCAAAAACTTCGTTATTTACTTCTGACATTTTTATATTAATTTTTACTAATATTCTCATAAATTTTATCATAATTTCTAGTTTTTTTCAAAAAAACAAAGGTTTTCTTGAAAAAAAAAGATTTTGTTTATAATATAACAGTTTTAAGTGACAAAAATGCAAAAAAATTACATTAAAAATTTAAAAAAAATATATGATAACAAGTAATGAAATAAGACAAAAATTTATAGAGTTTTTTAAAGAACACTGACATAGTCAAATACCAAGTGCTTCTGTAGTTCCAGAAAATGATCCAACAGTACTTTTTACAACAGCAGGGATGCATCCACTTGTGCCTTATCTACTTGGTGAAAGACATCCACTTTGAAAGAGGCTTGTTAATTATCAAAAATGTGTCAGGACTGGTGATATAGATGATGTAGGTGATAATAGTCATCTTACATTTTTTGAGATGCTTTGAAATTGGTCGCTTTGAGATTTTTTCAAAAAAGAATCAATCAAATTTTCATTTGAGCTTTTGACTTCGAGTGAGTATTTATGAATAGATAAAAATAAACTTGCGGTTACAGTTTTTGCTTGAGATGAAAATGCTCCTAGAGATGAAGAGTCTTCTATAATTTGGCAAGAACAAGGTATGCCAAAGTCTAGAATTTCATATATGTCAAAAAAAGATAATTGGTGGTGACCAGCATGACTTACTTGACCTTGTGGACCTGATACTGAGATATTTTATCGGGTTTGAAAAGAAGAGTTTCCACCAGAATGAAGTAATGTAGAAACTGATGAAAAAAACTGGATGGAAATTTGGAACAATGTATTTATGGAGTACATAAAAGATGAAAATGGTAAATTTAACTTAGCTTCAATGCAAAATGTAGATACAGGTATGGGGCTTGAAAGAATCACAGCAGTTTTAAACAAAAAAGTTACTGTTTATGATACAGATATATTTAGTGATATACTCGAAGTTATTTCACAAACTCTTTGAAAAAAATATGATGAAGAAACAAAGAAATCTATGAGAATAATCGCAGATCATACAAGAACTTCAGTTATAATGATTTCTGATTGAATTAATCCATCAAATGTAGATCAAGGTTATGTGCTTAGAAGATTACTTAGAAGAGCAATAAGAGAAGGGTATAAACTATGAAATAAATGACAATTTTTAACACCAATTGCAAATAAAGTAATTTCAAAGTTTGAATGAATTTATGAAAGTGTAACAAAAAATAAGCAATTAATAATTGAAGAAATAGAAAGAGAAGAAAAGCAATTTTTAAGTACTTTGGAAAATGGTTTAAAAGAGTTTGAAAAAGCTTTTTTAAAGCCAAAATATTTTATGTCATGTAATTATGAAGATGAAACATTTAGGAAGAAACTTGATGATAATAACTTTGAAATATCAAAAAGGTGATGTGCATTTTCTTGAAAGGATATGTTTAAACTTTACGATACATATGGTTTTCCACCTGAAATGACTTTAGAATTACTTAGAGAAAAATTTAATATAGCTAATAGTAATTGAAAAGATGCTATATTGAATGAAGCATTTATTCTAGATGAATATAAAGATGCATTTAAAAAACACCAAGAGTTATCTAGAGCTTGAGCAGAACAAAAATTTAAATGAGGATTAGCTGATGATAGTGAAGCAACTACTGCACTTCACTCAGCAACTCATATCATGCTTGCTTGACTTAGAAAAGTTCTTTGAACACATGTACACCAAGCTTGAAGTAATATAACTGCTGAAAGACTTAGATTTGACTTTACACACCCTGATAAAGTTACACCTGAACAACTAAAAGCGGTTGAGGATTATGTAAATGAAGCTATAAAAAATGAGTGTGTAATGACTCTAGAAGAAATTAAAAAAGTTGATGCAGAAAGAGATGATACTATAGAAGCAAGTTTTTGGGAAAAATACCCTGAAGTCGTAAAGGTATATACTCTTAAATCACCACTTTGAGTAGTTTACAGTAGAGAACTTTGTTGAGGTCCACATGTCGCAAATACTTGTAGTATGTGAAGATTTAAAATACAAAAAGAAGAAGCAAGTTCAAGGTGAGTTAGAAGAATTAAAGCAGTTTTAGAAAAGTAATATAATTTATGAAAAAAACAAACATAACAGTTATATGATGATGATCAGGTACTTTTAATGTACTTTTTGGCTTAAAAAGACTATTAAATGAAAATGAAAGAAACCTATCAGTTATAGTAACTATGACAGATTCTGGTGGAACTACTTGAGAAATAAGAGATAAATACTGAGTTTTACCACCAGGAGATATCAGAAGAGCAATTGCAGCACTAGCTCGTGATACTTGATTTGTAAGAAGTCTGTTTGAGTATAAGTTTAAAGAGGAAACATGAGTTATTTGATGAAATAAATTTTGAAATATTCTATTAACAGTATTAGCTGATATAAAGTGAGGTTTTGAAAGTGGTTTAAAAGAGGCTTGTTATATGTTTGATGTTGAATGACAAATTATTCCTGTTACACTTGAGGATGTTCATCTTTGAGCAATATTTGATGATGGGACTGAGATTATATGAGAAAAGTATCTAGATATAAGTGATAAAAATGATTTTGAGAGAAGTCACAACATAGACCAAAATATAAAAGAAGCATTTTTGGTTTGAGATAAACTTCATGCTAATCCCAAAGCAATAGATGCTATTATGGAAAGTGATATAGTTATAATTTGACCAGGAGATTTCTATACTTCATTAGTGCCAAATTTACTTTTTGAAGGGATAAAAGATGCCTTGTCAAACACAAGTGCTAAGATTGTATATATATCAAATATCATGACAAAAAAATGAGAAACTACAACTTATGAACTTCCTGATTTTATAGATAATTTAG
>DYHI01000028.1 GCA_020724225.1 Candidatus Altimarinus sp.
AAAAAAAAGGGAAAAGTTTGCTTTTTTAAATCAATTAAAAACGAGAAAGAAAACTCGTTAAAACTCAAGTAGTTTTAATTCTTAATTAATTTTTATGGCAGAAAGTCAAAAATATGAACCACAATATCAAGAAACATTTAAACCAAAGAGTCAGTTAGATGAAATGAAAATAGCTATTAATTCAGACCAAAAAACTATACAGGCTTTATCATATTTAACAACATTAGCTAGACTTCCTGAAAATAGAGATTTAGATGAGCTTTTTGATGGAGAAGTTCAATTATGAGAAGAGGAATTATTATCAGTTTATTCATTACTTGAAGTTGTAAATTGAGCAAATACCATTTGAGTGTTAAAAACTCCTAAAAGAATGTATATGGATGTAAATTGGGGACAAGATTATAAATATGAATTAACATATAATACTATTTTAAGAGATTGAAAAAATATTAATCAAATAGCATCTCTTTCTTGAACTTGAACATTACCATTAAATGATACAAAATTAAAATTCAATTATAATTCAAAAAATCAAGTTGAAAGTCTTTTTTTTGAAAGACCAACAAATTTAAGTGATTCTTGATGATTATGAGTTGATCAACAAATTTTACTAACAAGAGATAAATGACTTGTTAGTGAAATAAGAATAATGAGAAGTTTAGAACTAGATAATAAATTAACTATTACTTATAATTATTTATGAAAACCTGAACTTATTGAACAAACAAAACTTTGAGCTCTTTCAGATAAAATGGTTTTTGAATATGATGAGAATTGAAATCTTAAATCTATTATATATGTTCCTGCTTTATCTTTAAAACATTTAAAATGACTTTTTAATGCTTGAAAACAAGGTAATAAATTTTGATGACCTTTGAAGGCAGTAAAAATGGCTTGAGAATATGTAGCATTCACTGCTCTTAAAAAAATGAAATGAGTTGATGTGATAGAAGTAGCTTCTGAGGATTGAATTATAAAATCAACTAAATCAAATTTATGAGCATCTGAATGGGTTTATAAAGAATGATTTTCAAGAAATACATATTGAAATAATTGAGAATTAAACCAAGTTTATTTAGAAAGAGAGGCTATTTGACCAGATGATAAAAAAGATTTAAGAATAGAATATTAAAATTTATCTCAAGCTCTGTGGAACTCTCTCTGTACTACCGTCCAGTCCCTTCTTTTTTAAAATTTAGAAACAAAATCATCTTTTCTAAAAGAAAAATGCTTTTATAAATAGATAAATCCAAAAGAAATACGGTAAACCCACATTGCATTCTCGCTCATACTTCGCTCGGGTCTGACAACAGCTTCTATGAGGTTCGCTCGTTGCACTTCGCTCTCCCATACCCCGCAATACTGCGGGACATCTCATAGAAGCAAACGTTGGAACGAAATCCATTAAAAAACTAGTATCCAAATTTGAATACTAGTTTTTTTAAAACATTTTTTTATCTTAATTCACCTAAATACTCTTTCAATGAATTATACAAATCTAAATATTTTTCCTTTTTATCTGTAGTCAAAGTAGAAGAATTATTTACACTCTCTATAACTTTATCTATTTTTCATTCAAGTGCATTTAACTTATTTTGATTTGCATTTTTTATTGTATTACCATACTTTTTCTCTATTTGAGATTTATATAAGTTTTTTCTTTGGTTTTGTAGTTTGTTTTTTTGTGAAACTGTATTTTGTTGATATTTTCATTGTCATTGTCCATTTCACATTCATTGTTCTTCATTTTTACAATTTTCTTTTATATATTTTGAACTAGATTGAGTTGGTAAAACTACTCATTCTGACTCTAGTTTTTCTGCTAACTTATATTTCAAAGATCATTTTGAGTTTAATTCATCTTGTGTAAGATAAGAACTATAATCAATGCTTGTTGTCAAAGAATTATTTGCAAGTCATTTCAAAAATCATCTCATATGATTATATGAAGCTCATCAAATATTTGTAAATATTATCTTTAAATCATCATTATCAGTAGATTTAATCGTATCAACTATATCGAGCATCTCAACTTTTAATCCAACTTCAAGTGCTTCTTTTAATCACTTTTCTCACTCTACTTTTAGTGAATCATATTCATCCTGCAATTCCCCATAACTTGTTGGAACTGATAAACTATATCTATCTAAAAGTACTTTTACAGCATCCATATGTTTCTGTTCTGATGATCCTATATTTTGAAAAATTTGCACTCAGTATAGATTGAAAAAGTGTGTATATAAATCTCTAGCTACTTTCTCTTCATTGTATTGATAGTACAAATCTTGTTTTTCTTGTTCTGATAAAACTCATGTTGCAACTGTTGAAATCAAATCTCATGGATTATGATTTTGTTTATTTAATTGTTGTCCATTTCATGAATTCATCATTCATTGTCACTGTCAATGTCATTGCCCTTGTCATTGTCATTTTCCACTTCAATTTCAATTTCAATAAATTGCATTTGTAGTTCAAATTGCTGCCATAAGTAAAGTTATTGTAACAATAGTTACTAAAAATTTATTTGTTGTTTTCATATTTGTAAAATTATATATTAAATTTTGAAGTGAATTTTTTATCACTCTATCACTTAGTACGATATAAAAAATATTTTCTTTCAATTTTTTTAAAAAACTTTTTTTTGAAAGATTTTTTTGTATTATTCGTATTAGTAAAAAAGAGCTATAGTTTTATTAAGTATAAATATTAATAATGACAGAAATAGAAATAATAAAAAAACTCCCTCTAAATCCTGAAGTTTTTTCTGAGATAATTGAAATGTATGAGAAAAAGCTTTTTAGATATATTTTAAAAATTACAGATATAAGTATAGAAGAGGCTGAGAATTTGTTACAGGATATATTTTTGAAAGTTTATATTCATATAAATGATTATGATTCAAAATTCCCTTTTTCAAGCTGGATATATAGAATAGCTCACAATATGGTTATAGATTACCATAGAAAAAACAAAAATTTATGTACAATTAATAATTGAACAAATGATGAAGAATTACAAAAAATCATAGAAAATGTAATTGATGAATGAAATAATCCAGAAGAAATTTTAAATAAAAAAGAATTAATAAATTGTATAAAAAAATCTCTTTGTGAATTAAATATAAATTTCAAAGAAGTATTGGTGCTGAAATTTATAGAGGAAAAAAACTACACTGAAATAAGTGACATACTTAGGATTCCAGAATGAACTGTATGAACAATGATAAACAGATGAAAAAAAATGTTGAAAGAAATTATTTTAAAAAATAAGTGTATATAATATGAAAAAAGATTTTAAACAAGAAATTTTAGACAAGATCAAAAAAGAAAAAATAAAACCTATTTCAAAACAATTTTTTTCGTGGAAAAATAGACTTTTATGGTTTCTAGTATTTCTAATCATAGTACTTCTATGAATTACATTTTCATTTTTCTACAATGACTTACAAGATTTAAAAGAAGTTTGATGTTTAAACTATGAAAATAGATTATTTTTAATACCAAATATATTTTGGTTTGTTTTAATTGTAGTACTTTTAATTTCTTGAATATTTTACTACAGAAAAACAAAGTATTGATATAAACAAGACAATTTTATAATTATTTCTACACTAGTTATAATCACGATTTTTGTTTGAAATATTTTTATTTTTAGTAATTATTCTAGATTAATTCATAAAAATATGATTGAAAATTCTAGTATTCTAAAAGATTATGTTTACAGAGAAAATCTTTGGAATGATAGTTCAAATTGAAGACTGATTTGAATAATAAAAGAGATAAATATTGATGACATAAGACTTGAAGGAATTGATTCAAAAATATGGAAAATAGATATAAAAAATAGTATAATATGAAAAAATATTACACTAAAAATTGGTGAAAAAATAAGAATAATATGAAATTTAAAATCTGAAGATAATTTTGAAGCAACAAAGATTATGCCATACTTTTGAATGTGAAGTTGAAAATCATTTTGAAAATGAAAAAGTTGTAATTAAAAACTAATAATGATAACTCTTCCCTTGCCTTATAGTATCAATTCTATAAATTTGTTCTAAAAGGATAAGTAAAGCTTCTATATGTGGAAAAGTCATTGGAGAAAGTGATATTTCTAGATCTATATATGATTTCAGTTCATCATAATTAAGTCAAAATGGTCATCCAATTACAAAAAGAATAGTTGAAAAAGTCTGTTCTTTTTTTTCTATCAAATCTAAAAATGAAGTAGTTGAAAAAGTTTTTCAAGCAATTGATAAAACTATTTTGTATGAATGATCTTTTTCAATGTAGTTTTTTATAATAGTGGTTTCTTCCCTGATTATTTCATCAACACTATCTTTTTTACTTGGTTTTAATTTTACTATTTCAACTTTTTTTCAAAGCCTTTTTTCATACTCTTTTATAGCTTCTTCAAAATGTTTATAACTATCACAGATTGTTAGGATTTTTATCATAATTAATTTTATAAATATTTATCTTTTACCCCCTACTCCCCTTTACAAAAGAGGGCAAACTACTATTTTTCTAAACTTATTTAATCTTATAATCTATTATTAGACTAGTTAATAATATCTATTTTTATAACTCTATTTCAAAATCTAGGACTTGTCTCTGATTCTCTTATAGAAATAATAAATGGAGAACTTTCAGCAAATTTTTCAATAACTGAATCAAAATTTTCTTCATTTCACTCAATTGATGTAATCGTATAAATTCAATCTACTTGATCATATGTATAGATCTCTATATTATCTTCTGCCTCAATCGATATATCATGATTTATAGACTTTGCTTGGGCTTTTT
Source organism: Candidatus Altimarinus sp. (assembly GCA_020724225.1). Taxonomy (GTDB): domain Bacteria; phylum Patescibacteriota; class Gracilibacteria; order BD1-5; family UBA6164; genus Altimarinus. The sequence goes on from DYHI01000028.1 coordinate 4,806, forward strand.
CTTCTAGTTTTTTTAGAATATCAGAAGCAAAATCTATATAAGTTTTTCAGTAGAAAAAGTAAGTATAAGTTCAATTTAAATTTTCTGATTCAACAAAACATAAATCTTCTATTTCAAAATTTATTTGCTTTTCAAAACTAATATTTCATGCAACTTTATTCATAAATTTTATGATTTAAAAAATATTTTATGTTTACCCACAAATAAAATTTATTTCCTAATTTCTAAAATAAATGAAAATCTTTTCCTTTTCCAAAATCAAGAAATTGTTTTTGAATTTATTTTAAAAATTAGGAAATTATAATAGTATATATATAAACATAAAATATTTTTTTGCAAAATAAAAAGTAGGCAAAACCTACTTTTTATCATTTTTAAAATTTATTATTGTAATAATGCATCTACATCAATAGCTTCCTCTGCTGAAGTATTACCTAATTTTTCATTGATCAAATCTTTTAATGCATCAAGTTGTGCTAATAATTTATCTTTATTTGTTTGAGTTAATTTAGTATTAGATTCAACTTTTGCAATAGCTGAATCAATTCTTGTTATAACTATATTTAATTTATCTTCATTCATTTTATCCAATCTTGATCCAAGAGCTTTTGTAAATTGTTCTCTATACTTCACTCTCAAATCTTGTCTTTGTTGTCTAAAATCTTGTCTAATCTCTTTATTATCACCTCTTAATTCTTTGTTTTTTTCCATTGTTTCTTTTTTCATTCAAAGAAGTTTTTGTGCTATTTCATCATTTCAAACTAAAACTTTTACACTTTCATATGTAGATTGTCTAAGTGCTTCTAATTTAACTTGTGCATCTTCTTTAGATAAAGCCCCACTAGCAACCATAGCTTTTATTTCATCAGCTTGTGCTTTATGAGAATCCATAATTGTTTTTAATTGTAATTTTTGATCTTCAGTCAAAACTGGTTTTTCCATAGATTTTCTTTGTTCTTTCAAAACTTCATTATTAGCTTTTATTTTTTCTTTATTAGCTTCAATTTGTTTTTTCTTAGCCTCTTTTAAAGCTTCCATTTCTTGTTTTCTTTTTTCTAATTCCAATTTATGCATTTCTTGCATTTTAATTCAAGTACCTGAACTTACTCAAGTAGATGAATCCATACTATCATCTTCTTCTTCAAAATCTTCTGATTCATCTTCTCCATCATTAGAAGAATCATGATTACTATCAACAGAAGTAGTTGTAGAAGTAGTATCTGTATTAGCTGTATTAGTTTCATCTGCATTAACTAAAGAAACTGATGTTAACAATAAAGTAACAAGTAGTAAACTTAATTTTTTCATTTTTGAAAAATTAAAAATATAAATTAAAGTAAATCTATAATAATTACAAAATTTAAATTATCTTTAAATTTTTTAAATTATTAACAAACGAAATTATAACTGTTTTTTTAAAATTATGCAAAAAAATAGCTATTTACAATAATAATAAACTATTTATTAATATAATAGTATTCTGCAAATGTCTTATTAGTGTTATGAAGTTCTGAAGCTAAATCAAATCACAAATATCTCCAATGCCATGGCTCAACTAAATATCAATCAATACTCAATCATTTTTGATATGTATTATGAAAACCATATTTATATGCATTTTTTTTCATCCAATTAAAATACTTTAGTAAATTTGATTTACTTAAAAATTCATCTTTTGTTGTAGTTTCCCATAAATCAACAGCCAACCCTGTTTGATGTTCTGAAAATCAAGCTTTTGCACATAATAAATCACTACATCATCTTGATTTTATTCCTACTTGATAGTCATAACTTCTATAGGCACTTACAACTTGCATCTTTACTCAAAAAACATCATAGAAATCTTTTGCCATATCTTGAAGTGCAATATTAGCTTCTTCTCTTAATCTACTATTTCATTTAGAATCAGTAACATAGTCTGATGATATATATTCTAGATTACTCGGTATATAAGCTAATTTATTGAAACTAGTTTTATTATTTACAAATTTAGTTATAGATGAATCTGTTAAAAAATCATATAATAAATCATCTATTTTATAATAAACTTGTATAGGATTATGCTTTATATTATTTATCAAAACTCTGTTTTTATGGCTTTGGTAAATAATAGCTATAAAAACTAAACTCAAAAAAAATGCAATTATATATATATATATTCTTAATTTGGAATTAACTCTAAATAATTTCTTTTTAAATATTTTTTTCATATTTTTATTCTATTATGCCACTTGCTATTAATTCATCTCATAAATAAAGTGCAATTACTTGTCCCGATGCTATTGCTCTTTGTTCATCCTTGAAGTCAAACTCATATCTATCTTCTCAAACCTTATTAACCTTTACTTTTTGATCTTCTTGTCTATATCTAACCTTTGCTTTTCATTTTATCGGAAAATCATATTCATCAGAAATAAAATGAAAATTATTACAATATACTTTTTTTGAATACAAAGCTAGATCACTTTCTGTTCATACTATAAGTTCATTTTTTTCTAGATCTTTTTTTACTACAAAAACAGGTTCTTTTAATCATCATATATCTATCCCCTTTCTTTGTCAGATTGTATAATAAAAAACTCACTTGTGTTTTCCTAGTATTTTTCATTTTGTATTTATTATATACCCCTCTCTATGTTCTATCTTTTTTTCTAAAAACTCTTTGAAATCAACCTTTCATACAAAACAAATTCATTGACTATCTTTTCTTTTTGCATTTGGTAATCAAACTTTTTCAGCTATTTCTCTGACTTTTGATTTCTCTAAATCTCAAATCGGAAAAAGTGATTTAGAAAGTTGATACTGATCTAAAAATGCTAAAAAATATGATTGATCTTTATTTAAATCTACTCACTTTAAAAGATGATAACTTATGATTCTATTTCATTTTTTTGTTATAAGATTTTTTAATTTACTTTCATCAAAATCATATGTATCTGCATTCATTCCATTTAATTTATATCTTTCCTCAATTCTAGCATAGTGACCAGTTGCAATAAAATCAAATCACAGTTCCATTGCTTCATCTAAAAACATCTTGAATTTTATCTCTTTATTGCACATCACATCAGGATTTGGAGTGATTCATTTTTTATATCATTCGTACATATAATCTAGAACTTTTTTTGTATATTCTTCTCTGTAATCAAATGTAAAGAAAGGAATATCTAAAAAATTAGCTACTTTTTTTGCTTCTTCTATATCATCAAGTGTTGGACAATATTCTCACTCTGGAGCTAAATAGTTTATCATAAAACCAGCAGTTACATCATATCCTTGTTCTTTTAATAAATATGCTGAAACTGCACTATCAACACCACCAGATAATCAAACTAAAACTTTTTTCATATCTTAATTTTTCATTATATTTTTACAATTTTACTTAAAAAAAATAAAGAAACAAGGGATTTCTTCATTTTAATTTTTTGAAACTTAACTAGCATAAATACTAATTTAACTGACGACTTTTTCTTCTCAATTATCAACTGAAATTATGTACTTCTTTTTTCTATCTTCTACTACTTTATTTCTTTGTTCTTTTATAATTGAAAGTAACTTATAAGGATTTGGAACAAAATGAAATGTTCTTATTCATTCTTTTGTTTCATCTTGTTGTTGCTCAATTATAAGATTTCAATAATCTAAAATATTTGAGATAAATCAATGACAAACAACATCCATTCTCATAATTCTGTATGGATCAAGTACCTCAATATCGTCAATAAGTATTAGAGAACTTTTTATTATATATATATGGTTTTTATAAACAACTATTATATTATTGTAATATTCTATAAAATAAATCATAAAACTTATAAAAGCATAGTTCAATATAGAAAATGAAATAGCAAAAAAAACATATTTTAGGTAAGTTATATCTGAAAATTTTGATCAATATTTAAATGATAACCAGTAGATAAATATAGCAATAAGCAATAAAAAGAAAAATTTTATTACTTTTCATATAAATAATATAAAATGTCTTTTAACAATTATATAATCCTCTTTTTCTATATAATGTGTCATTTTATAATAAAGTTAATATTAAAATAATAGACAAAACGACTGATAAAATAGCTAAAAAATATACTACTGTCATTATAAATAAATAACTTTTTCTTAAATACGGAACTCAAGTATGAGTTATATGTTTATTATTTAAATATTTTAATCTTTTACTGACAAATAAATAAAAGGCAATGACAAATAATATGTAGATAATAATTAATGTAACTTTAATAAGCATATTTTTATAAGTTATGAAAGCAAAATTACTAAGATAATACTTATTTTTCAGAAAAATCAATTAATATTTTTTTATTATTATCAGTTATTCATGAAATAATTGAAATTTGACTTAGTTTTACACTCAAAAAATCTGATAAAAACGATATTAACTCTTTGTTTGCTTTTCATTTTTCTCTCACAGATTTTACTCTTATTTTTAGTGTATGATCATCCATTAAATCAAAAATTTCAGTATTTTTTGCTGATGAAGTTACTTTTATTTTTAACACTATTTTATCTTCTTGTTTCAATCATAAAATATAGTTTTTAAAATCCATTTTATTTTGATAATTTTTTAAATATAATGTATTATATATGAAATATTAAATTTTAAATATTAAATTAGAAATTAATGAAAATTTGAATAGATTTGAGATTTGCTTCAGAGGATAATTTATACTCTTTATTTGCACTTGAAATTGTAAAAGAACTTATACAATCAAAAAAATATAGTTTAGTTCTATATACAAACGAACAACTAAACTTAAATTTGCCTAATTGCAAAGTAGAAGTTGTAAATGAAAAACCTTGAACTTTAATTGAAAATCTTACACTAAAGAAAAAATTTGATAAAGAATCTTTTGATTTAATGATATTTTTCAACGAATACAATCCAATTACATATAAAAAAAACTATTTACTAATCCTTCCTAGCTTAAAAAAATTATTTTTTGGTCCATTTAAAAATTCTCTATCTAAGCATTATTACCTGAGAACTCTAAATTCAAATCTTAAAAATGCAAAAAAAATTATCTGCTTTGATAAACAAACACTTATAGATTTAAATGAAAGACTAAACATAGAAGAATGGAGAATTGAAATGATAAAATGATTTTTTCCTCTTCAAAAAAATATCTCAAATGAAAAATTAAACTTACTTGATATAAAAAATAAGCATAATCTGAAAAATGATTATATAATTTACGATGCAAAAGAAGCAAGAACAAAAAATCTTGAAAGAGTATTACTTGCACTTAAAAAAATGAAAGATGCTTGAACTATTCTACATTTATTTATACTTTCAACTGAAGCATGTCAAAATCTTGAATTTAGAAAATTAGTTCTGGACTATAACATAAGCGATATCGTCAATTTCATATGAGAAGTTGATACAAAAGAAAAAGAAAGTTATTACAAACAAAGTTTATGACTTATATTTCCTAGCATATATGATACTTTTCCATTTGAGTTAAATCTAGCTCTCACTTATGATATACCAATTATTTCAAGTAATATTGATTCTATAAAAGATATACTTTGAGATAAAGTTGAATATTATAATGCACTATCAAATCCAGATACTTCAAAGGCAATTGTATCATTTCTTAAAAAAAGGAAAACAAGCAATTATGAAACAATTCTAAATCAAAATTCAAGTAAAAATTATGTAGAAGAATTAAATAAAATCATTAACAGAAAAGATTAGCTAAATCTAATCTTTTTTATTAATTTATAGGACAAGAATCAAAATGACTATCATCAATTGGATCAAGATGAATTAAAATCTTTGAGTTTGTGATTTCTCTTTTGAGTTTACACTCTATTTTATCACTTACTTTATGTGCTTCAAGTAAGCTAATTTCTTTGTTTAAAACTAAATGAAACTCTATAAATTTATATTTTCATGAAGCTCTTGTTTTCAGAAAATGATAAGAAGAAACTTGATTATCAGTTTTCATTATTATTTCTTTTATTTTTTCTACCAAATCTTCATCTAAACTTCTATCCATAAGCATATAATAAGCCTCTTTTATGATAGAAAATGCAGCAATTATTATGTATATTGCAATTCATATAGAAACAATTCAATCAATTAAATGAAATCATGTGATTTTGATAATTATAAGTGAAATAATTATACCAAAATTTGTGTAAAGATCTGTTTTATAATGAAGTGTATCAGATTTAATTATCAAGTTATTTGTTTGTTTTGAAATTTTGCTTAGATAATACACTAAAAAAGATGTAAGAATAATAGAAAAAATGATTACATATATTGATACATCAAGTTTCTCTATTTCTTCTCATTTTATTATTTTTTGAATAGCAAAGTAGATAATTAAGATTCAAGATAATGTAATTATAGATCATTCAAAAAGTGCTCAAATTCACTCAATTTTTCAATGTCAGTAATGATAATTGTCATCTTCTCATTTCTCAGATTTTCTTATTGCAATTAAATTTACAACAGAAACAAAAAAATCTAAAAGTGAATCAACTGCAGAAGATATAACAGCCATACTACCAGATAAAATTCAAGTAATAAACTTTGTGATAGCCAAGATAAATGCAGTTCAAGATGCTATAATAACAGCTTTTTTTTCTTTTGACATATTTACAAAATATTAAATTATAAATAATTTTGTATTTTTATTGTATTATATATAATTTAGACATAATTAAAATATATTTTTTCAAAAAATGGTAAATTTAACAGGTAGAAACATAGATATCCTAAGAATTATAGTTGAAGAATATTTAGAGACATGAGATGTACTTGGAAGTAAATCACTATTAAAAAAATATGATTTATGAGTAAGTCCTGCAACAGTTAGAAATGATATGGCTATTTTAGAAAAACTGGAGCTTGTTTATCAGCCTTATAATTCTGCTTGAAGACTTCCGACAACTAAGTGACTTAGAGCATTTATTAGCTACCTTATGCAAGTTACTCCAGATCATTTTTTGGAGGAAAAAACAAGTGATAAAAAAACTGATAATATCAAAAATTTAAATGATTTTATACACAAGATAACTTTTGAATTAGCAAAAAATACAAACGAAATATCATTTTTTATAGTTGAAGAAGATGCTATTTTGAATTATTCTTGAACTGCAAATTTTCTGAAAAAGAATTATAAAAGAATGTGAGAAGAAGTTTTCAATGTAATAAAAATGCTTGAGGATAAAGAAAATTTCACACAATTTATAAAACAAGTTCCAATTTCACCTTGAATAAATGTATTTATCTGAGAAGAAAATGTTACACCATATCTAAAAGACTACACAATCATACTTAAACCAGTAATCATAAACTGAAAAGTCGGATACATCTGAATAATCTGATGACTAATGATGAACTACAGTTTCAATATAAGTGCAGTAAGAGGAATAATTTAAAAGAAGCTAGAAAATTAATTTTCTAGCTTCTTTTGTTTAATATTATTATAAATATTTAGAACAAGTTTTTTCCAAAGCATCTGCTTGTTGTACTCAAACCATTTGTTCTACTGCTTTACCATCTTTAAAAACTACTAAATTTGGTATACTCATTACTCTAAATTTTGCAGCTAATCCTGGATTTTCATCTACATTTACTTTAGCTACTTTCATTTTACCTTCCATTTTTGTAGCGAAATCAGAAAGAATTGGTAACATCATTTGGCAAGGACCACACCATTCAGCCCAGAAGTCAACTAGAGTAACTCAACTAGCTATTGTTTCATCAAAGTTTTGTTCATTTAATACAATTGCTCACATAAAAATTTTCTATTAAAAAAATAAATACTTGTAGATTATATAGAAAAAATTTTATATGTAAAATTTTTGAGTAACAAATAAAAAATTAAGCCTCCTTTCGAGCCCCCAATTCAACAAAAAAAAATTCTCCCTAGAAAAATTTATCAATTTTCCCATGGAAGAATTTTTTAATGGTGGGACGGGCGGGGCTCGGCACCTTTTCACTTCAGTGTTCTAATTTTTCCAAAATTAGCACCCTTTCGTTTTCAGGTTGGCCTCTCGAGCCGAAAGACCGAAGTAGCGGTCTTTCTAAATTTCTTGAAAAGAAATTTACTCTCACTTCGAGCCCCTTGCAAGTACATTAAAAAAAGTTTTTACAAAAAACAAAATATTTGTTTCCTATAAAAACTTTTTTTGGTGGGACGGGCGGGGCTCGAACCCGCGACCTTGGCCTTAAAAGGGCCCTGCTCTACCTACTGAGCTACCGTCCCATAATTGTAGTGTTTGCTTTTTAGCTCGTGTATTTTATAAAAAAATTTATATATTGCAAATCTTTTTTATAAAATTATATTTTTCTCTCTGGTATCAGATAATTTCAATCATACACAACTACATTTGTTATCATATTTCAATCAAAAACAAATAACTTTTTTCAAATCTCATAATTAAAAATTCATTCAAATTTCAATCAATGATTTATTTTTTCCAAAATATCATCACTCAAAGAAATCAAATCACCTGGAAAAACTAAATTTTCATCAAGCGATTTTTCACTATCAAAAGTTTCTAAGTTTTGACACAAATCTAAACTAAATTCTCAAATCTTTGTCCTTTCTAATGTTTTTACATATCCTCCTGTTCAAAGAATCTGTCATAAATCATATGCTATACTTCTTATATAAGTTCAAACTGATACTTTTGCTCTAACGATAAGAGATGGATAATTAAACTCAATTATTTCTATTTCTTTTATCTCTATATCCCTTGATTTCATCTCAAAATCCTCTCAGGACTTAGTTTTTAAAAGTGCTTTTTTTCAGTCAATTTTTATAGCACTGTATTTTGGTGGTATTTGTTTTATTTTTCAAGTAAAATTTTTACTTATTATTTCTTGAATAAAGTTAGTTGTTAAGTTTTCTTTTGCATACTTTCTTTTTTCCTCATCTATATAGTTAATAGGAGTATCTATATCATATGAATCAGAAACTCAATCAAGCATAATTTCAAATTTGTATTCTTTATCTTCTTGGTTTATATAATTTAATAATTTTGTATAATTTCAAACAGCAATAAATAAAACTCAGGTAGCAAAAGGATCTAGAGTTCAATTATGCCCAATCCTTTTCTCTCCTAGTTTTCTTTTTAGCTCGCTAATTACCTTGAAGCTAGTAATTCAAGCTGGTTTATTTATGAGAAAAAATTTGTTCAATTTTTTAAATATTAAGGAATAACGGAATAATTATTTCGTAACAATAAAAATCTAGATTTTTTAAATAAAAATTGTGAAAAAATTTTTTGTTTAGTTGAATCCCAAGCAAAAAATTTTTGAATAATTTTTAGCAAAAAAGATAATTTTTTTGTAGATTTTAATTATTCCGTTATTCCTTAAATTCAATAATCATTTTCTGAAGGTGATTTAAACCATTTTGGATGTGTATCAATACCTAAATCTGGGTGTACAAAATCAAATTGTGACAAACGAAAATATCCTAAATCAAGTAAAACTTTTCATGTAATGTCACTTGTTTTGATAAAATTTGTAGTTCATGGAATTGAACAGCTTGAAAAACAAGTTCTACTATCTGTAGAGTGATTTCTATTATCTCACATTACAAAATAACTATCTTCTGGGATTTCATATATTTTAGATCATCTATCTCATGAAACAAATGTTGCATCTATATTTGATTCAGATAAATATGGTTCTTTAAGTTCTACAAAGTCTGTACTACCATTTTTTGATACATATACTTTTCCATCTTCTATCTTAAGTTTATCACCTGGTAAACCTATAATTCTTTTTAAAAAATATTCCTTATCTTCACTAATATGCGGTTTAAATACTATAACATCTCCTCTACCTGGATTTTCTAAAACTCTATATGAAAATCTATCAACTATTATAAATTCTCAATCATAGTAACTTTGATACATAGATTGACCATTTATTTGGAATGGTAAAACAAAAAAAGTTCTGATTATAAGAACAATAATTCATATAATTATTATATCTTTTATAAGTTCTAAAAACTCTTTTTTAAATCCATTTTTTTCGTCAATTTTTTCTATTTCTATAGTCTCATTTACCATAAATTTTGTAAAAAATATATTAAAATTTTTACTATTATATTTTTTTTATCAAATTTATCAAAACAAAAAATAAAAGAGGAAATCCTCTTTTATTTTTTGTTTTGATTGTCATCAGCCTGTGTATTATCATCTAACCAATCTGGGATTTTCATACCATCTTGCCATAATTCATCTCAATTGGTAGTTGTTTTCTCATCATTTTTTTTATCTTTTGATGTAGTTTTTTTTGTATTATTTTTTGATGAACTATCATCTTCAAGACTTCACCTTAACCAATCTGGAATAACTGCTTCATCAACTTTTGTAATTTCTTCCAAATTATTATCTTCTAATTTTTTTGATTCTTTTAATACCTTTTTCTCCTTTGAT
>DYHI01000029.1 GCA_020724225.1 Candidatus Altimarinus sp.
TTCCGAGTAATTTTATTCATAAGTACTTTCTACACAACCTGTTTATGTTTTACATTTTATATTACAAAATTAAATAATAATATAATATAAATTATAAAAAAGACAAAAACTGAAATTGTTAAGACAATTTTTTTATAAGGTTAATCTTTAGACTATTATCAGTTAATTTAAGGTAAAAATTTGTTATACTTCACTTACAAATTAAAGGAAATTTTATTTTTTTCCTTTCTTCTATTAGTTTAACTAATGGAATTACTATTTTTCAAAGCATTTCATTTTTATTTGATGTGTAACTTGAAATAGGAAATTCAGTTGAACATATATCTTTTCAAATATTTTCCAAAAGTATTTCTAGAATATCAATTGTTGTATTTTGACTATGTAGCTCTTTTGATGTCAACTTATCTCAGTCAAGATACATCTTTCTATTAATTAAATCAATTGTTAATCATTCAGGAAGATTATCCTCTATTTCAGTTATATTTGTGATTAAACTTGTTCATTTATTTGTTTTTACTACATAACTATTTTTTGAAATAAATTCTGAGAACTGATTATTATCTAAATCTTGCTCTACTATAAATCACTTGCTTTCTATTCAATCAAGCCAGTTTGCATAAATAAGTTTAACTCAAGGTATTTCATTATTTGTTTTTTCAATTGATATTAATAAATCTTTTCTAAATCATTCAAGTGGAAGTGCAAATATAATAGTTCATCACATAACAGATGTATCACTTGGTGCAATTCAAATTGATTTGGATCATGAAGTTAGATTTTGTAAGATGTAATCAATAAACCTAGAGAAAGTCTTAGATCTCTTTCTAGTTATATAATTTCAAAATCTTACTTTATTTAAAGCATCAATAAAGTTTTTCATATTACTTTCAGTATAACCAGATGAAAATAGTTTTACCATTATATTTAGTATTTCTAAACTTATAGTTCACATAACTTTTCAGTATGTATCTTTAAATTCATCATCATCTCATTCTTTTACAAATGTTTTATAAAAAACTGGTTTTCGAATTGGAAGAGTGTTTTCAATATCTTTTCAAAAATAATCAATTAGTTTTTCTTTTATATCACTTGTCCAGTTTAAAGAATTTTCATTTGTATCAATTATATGATCTGTTAAAACTGGATTTCAAGAGTAAATTATTCAATAATCTATTGGGATAAATGGTACAGAAGGAAGAGTTTTTTCTAAAGAGTTTAATCTATATCAGTAAATTTTTATACTTTCTGTATCTAAATTTTCTAGATTATCATCAATATCATCAGTAAAAGAAACAATAGGATAATAAGAATCAAAAAATGATGCGATTTGGTTTTCTATTTTATTTACTCTTTTTCATAAATCCTTATTTAATTTTAGAGTTTTTCTAAATAATTTATCTATGTTTGTGTTAGTATTTAAAAAGTCATTGATATCTATATTTTCAGATGAAATATAATTATTATTAAAATAATATTTTTCAAGTCATATTATTAAAAGTATTGTTACAACAGATGTAAATGATAATCAAACTCACCTTGATGCTTCAGAAAATATATTAATTTCAATTCATCATTTTTTATTTACTTCTTTTGCATATTCCTTATTAAAGTAATCACTATATTGTTGAAAAAAAGGAGCATATTCAATCATTTTACTGTTAATAAATCGGTCTTCATTCGTATCAAAATATGATATTTTATTAAATACAACTTTATTTTCGTTGATTTTATTTATTCAAATGTATATTCTAAGTGGTAATTTTTGTTTAATCCTTATTCATTTATAATTTCAAAACAAATCTCATGCCCAATTTAGTATAAGAGGAAGTGAAATTATCAGATTATTTCTTCTGTAAAACTTCTCATATGTTTCTTTGTATAATTGTTTGAACTTTGAAGATTTCATAATTATTTGATTAAGAGTTATTTGTACTTAGTTTTCAAGTCATTTTCAAGTTGAAACAATAATTATTTTTGAATTTAAGTTTATGTTAGGTCTATTGTTTGAAATAAATGTAGCAAAAGTAACTGCGGCAGAGTTTTCGCATCTTACTCAAAATTTCTCTATAATATTTTTAACTTTTGATATATCTTCGTTTCAAACTTCAGTGTAGATATTTCACTCTTCAGTAAATATTTTGTAAAGTATAGGTAATACTGCAGTAAATGGAGTTGTAAGTTTTTCTGCTAAACTATTTTCATCATAGTTTTTTATTTGATATTCATCTACTCAGTATTTAAGCGCATATGCAAGTGGATGTTCTTTTTCAGGGGCAACTGCAATTATTTTTGTTTTCATTCATAATTCTTTTATAGCTAACCAAATTCATATGATTATATCTCAACTACCACAAGGAACTACAATGTAATCTGGATTTTTATCTTTCATTTCATAAAAAAGTTCTTTATAAGCATTTATACTTACTGGTTCAAAGCTATTAGTAACAGCCCATGTATGTTTCCAGTTTTTCAATCTCTCATATTTATCATACTCTTCAACTATTTGTTTAAAGTCTCTTGGCCTGAGAATTCAATTAAATCTAGATCAATCAATTGATATTACTTCTCACCACTCTTTCAGTGAGCTTTTTCTTTCTTTTGATACCCAAGGGAAAATCAAACTAGTATAATCAATTCAAGCTCTACTACAATATCTTCATAAACTGTATCCTGCATTTCAAGCTGTTAAACAAACTATTTTATCTACATTGTTTTCTATTGCTACATTTATTATATATTCACTTCTTCTATCTTTATGAGTTCAATATGGATTAAATGATTCATCTTTGATTAACATATTGCTAAGTCATAGTATTGATGATACTTCTTTATTTTCAATTAATGGAGTTTTTCATGCTCCATAAGAAATATGAACTTTTTTAAAAGGAACTAAACTTTCAAATCATTCAACTTTATATCATCATTCAAGTATTAAATTGCTATATTTTCAGTCGTTTGCTTCAGGATTACTAAAAACATTTAGTCAAAAAGGAAATTCTTTTCAAGTTTTTACACATTTTAAAATCATTGTCATATTATCTTTGATAAAAAATAAAAAAAAAGAGTTAAAAACACTAGGTATTGATATTTTTTACTCTTTTTTAAGGGGTTTTGTATAAAAAGTTTGTACAAAAGGTGGTTATTGCTAAATCAACTTTTGCTTTAAATAAGGAATTTCTCATATTTTTTAATATAAAAAATTAAATTATAGTATTATATATTTATTTTCGTCCTAAAGTCAAATAGAAAAATTAAGATTAAATATAAAGATAAGTCAATATATTAAATTTCATATTTACTAATATTTAATTTATTACAGATATATGTCTACTTTAAAGCAAAATTTAAATTCAAAGAAAAATTTCTTTTTAATTTCAATTTTTGTCTTTGTTGAAAAAAATATAAGTTGTTTGTTTTTATTTCTAAAAGTATAAAAAATAATTTGACATATTACTTTATTTTAATAAAGTGTACTTAAATACTTTAATTTAATAAAGTGATTATGAATAATAATGAACTAAAAATAATCTTTGATGATATAATTACATATTTATCAGAAATTGATGATAAAGAAGAAATATTTAATTTTCTAAGAGATCTTTTATCTGAAAAAGAGATATTAGAATTTTCTAAAAGATTTCAAGTTGCAAAAATGTTAGATAAAAAAATATCTTATAAAGTAATTGAAGAAAAAACTCAAATGAGTTCAACTACAATAGCAAGAATCTCAAAGTTTTTAAACTGATGAAATAACTGATATAAAAATGCTTTATATAAGTTGAATTTCTTATCTAATGAGCATCATAAAGGCCATTGATCTTAGAATGGTTATTATAAATGATATTTATTTGCCACTTTCTAAGATTTATGGAAAGTGGTTTTTTATTAAATAATTTAATAATTATGTTATATATAAAATGATTTATTTCTGAAAAATCTGAATTTAATGAATTTAATAGTTCATTTACTTTAAACTCTTTACTATCTAGACCTTCACAGTCAAAAGTGTATGTTGAAAATGTTGTAAACTTAATTGAAAATGATGTTATATTATATTGAGATGATGCAATAAAAGAATTAACAAAAAAGTTTGATTGAGTTAATCTTGATAATTTTTTGGTTTCAAAAAATGAATTTGATGAAGCTATAAAAGAAGTTGATGATAAACTAAAAACAGCAATTTGAATTTCAAAAAATAATATTGAAAAATTTCACCAAAGACAAAAAATTAAAAATTTAGAACCAGAGGAAACTTCACTATGAGTTTATTGTTGGAGAGAATTCAGAGCTATTGAAAGTGTTTGATTGTATGTTCCTGGTTGAACAGCTAGTTTGTTTTCAAGTGTACTAATGTTATGAATTCCAGCTATAATTTCTTGATGTAAAAATATCCAGATTTGTACTCCAGCAAATAAAGAATGAAAAGTTTCAGCAGAAATTTTATATACTGCAAATTTACTTTGAATAAGAAAAATTTATAAAATTGGTTGAGCTCAAGCTATTTTTGCCATGGCCTATTGAACAAAACAGGTATCAAAAGTAGATAAGATCTTTTGACCTTGAAATGCTTTTGTCACTGAAGCTAAACTAAAAGTTTCTAAATTTTGTGCTATTGATATGCCAGCATGACCTAGTGAGGTTTTAGTAATTGCAGATGAAAAGTCAAATGCAAAATTTATTGCCTCAGATTTAATTTCCCAAGCAGAACATGGGAATGATTCTCAATGTGTGTTATTATGTAATTCTATGCAAAAAATAAAAGATGTACTTTTTGAGTGTAAAAACCAGCTTATAAATCTTCCTAGACAAGAAATTGCTTTAAAAGCCTTAGAAAATAGTTTTGCTATATTTGTTGATAGCTTAGAACAAGCAATAATTATTTCAAATCAATATGCTCCAGAGCATTTAATATTGCATTTTGAAGAATGGAAATCATATTTAAAAGATATTAATAATGCATGAAGTGTCTTTTGTTGAAGTTTTTCTCCAGAATCAGTTTGAGATTATTCAAGTTGAACAAATCATACATTACCAACTTCTGGATTTGCAAAATCATATTCTTGAATATGAGTTGAAAGCTTTTGAAAGTGGATAACTTTTCAAGAACTTTCTAAACAATGATTAGAAAAATTAAAAGATACAGTTGAAAATATGTCATTAAGAGAATGATTGTTTGGACATAAAAATGCTGTTTCAGTTAGGTTTTAATATTTTTCTTTACTTTTTCAATATTTTTCTTTTTTAAAAATGTTATAAATTAAGTACTTTATTTTTTTATTTTAATGTATGGCAAAATTATTACCTTGATGATTTGGAGAACTTACTCCAGATAAACAAAAAGTTCAAAATGTTATGAAAGAGATAATTGTAAGAAATTATGAATCATACTGATATTTAAACATAGAAACTCCTGCTGTTGAATTAAATGAAGTTTTAACTTCAAAATGATGAGAAGAAGTATGAAAACAAATTTTTTGATTATATTGATTGAAACAATGACCATCAGACTTGAAACCTTATTCTCTACACTTTGATCTTACTGTTCCTTTTGCTAGATATGTTGTGGATAATGAATCAATTTTAAAATTCCCATTCAAAAGGTATCAAATTCAAAAAGTATGGAGATGAGAAAGACAACAAAGATGAAGGTTTAAGGAATTTATACAAGCAGATATTGATTTAGTATGAACAAAATTACCTTTAAGTTATGATAGTGAAGTTATTTTAACACTTTATAAAACCTTAGAAGAAATATTTGAGTTTTTAAAAGTTTGAAAATGAGTTGAAATTCACCTTAATAATAAAAAATTTATTGAGTGAATTTGTGATATGTATGAAATAAAGTGAGATGATAAGATAAGACTTTTTTGACTTTTAGATTGATTTTATAAGGCAACACCTGAGGAATTTCTTGAAAAACTTGAAAATCTAGTTTGAGCAAGTTTTGTTGAAATATATAAAATCATAAATACTCCAATTGATGAATTAGATGAAACAAATCAATTTTTTTGAGAGTGAATTAGTGAGTTAAAACAAGTCTATAATTCACTAAATGAAAAGTGAGTTAATGTACTATTTGATCCATACATTACTAGATGATTGGATTATTATACATGAACTGTTTTTGAAACATTTATAAGTAATTATGACAATTTTTGAAGTATATGTAGTTGATGAAGATATGATAACTTAGTTGAATCAATTAGGAAAGTTGCTAATTGATGAAAAACATCAAGACAAGAAATTAATTATGAATGAGTTTGATGATCTATTTGACTTTCTAGATTATTTTGATGACTTGATGAAACTTGAATGATAAATAAAAAAATTCCTCTTACTCAAGCGATTATATTTAATACTTTTTGATCAAATTTGTCTTATAGAGAAAGAATTTGAGAAATATTAAGATCAAATTGAATTTCGACTGATATATATTATTTAGATGATAAACTACCAAAACAGTTTACTTATGCTGAAAGTAAAAATACAATTTTTTGAATATTTGCATGAGTTGATGAACAATCTAAAAATGAGGTAATAGTAAGAAATCTTTATACTAGAGAACAAGAAAATGTACTTGTAACTGATCTTGTCAATTACATAAGTACAAAATTGAAAGAAATTTTATAAGCTTATTTATTAATTAATTATTAAAATATGGAATGATTAGGAAACAATTTAGGTGGAGTTTCACCAAAACAAAGTCAATTATTTGAGGTAACATCAGATGATATAAAGTCTATTTTTGAATGAATAATGAATGTAGAAAAAGTTGGAAAAACTAATGACAATTTATATTGTGTTGAAATTGATTGATTAAAATATTATGTTTCATACATTTCTAAAAAATATAATCTAGATACATGATATGATAAAGAAAATACACTTGTTATGGATGCAGCAGTTATTATGTGAGTAATAAATGTAGATAAAACTACAAAGTCTTCTTGAGTAGTATTTGTTAGTAAAGATAGCAATGAAACATATCTGCAATTTGCTTACTATGATAGAGAAATTGATAAAGTATTGATTAACGGGTATAATAATAATTTAGAAATTGCCTATAATGCAGTAGAAAAATTTAAATCCTCAATTTAACTTCCCCTTGCTCAAATCACAAAAAAATATATAATCAAATTTAGTTAAAAAGTTAAAAAGTAAAAAAGTAGAAAAGTAATCTATTTTTAAGAATCTTTTAATCTTTTAATCTTTTAATCTTTTAATCTAACTTATTATGTACAGAGTTTGATGATTTGCAGAGCTTACACCAGAGTACAAGATACTTGAAGAAAAAATGCTTGATACTATAAAGAAAAACTATAGACAATTTTGATATACACCAATTGAAACTCCTGCAGTTGAGAGAACTGAAGTTTTGACTGCAAAGTGATGATGAGAAGTAAAAAATCAGATATTTTGAGTTTATTGACTTGCTCAAGGTACAGAGGATTTAAAAGAATATAGTTTGCATTTTGATTTAACAGTTCCTTTTTCTAGATATGTACTTGATTATAGATGAGAATTAGCTTTTCCTTTTAAAAGATCACAAATACAAAAGGTTTGGAGAGGAGAAAGACAACAAAGATGAAGAAGTAAAGAGTTTTATCAAGCGGATATAGATGTAATTTGGGAAGAAAATACTTGAAAAGACTATCTTTTCTATGATGCTGAAGTTGTAAGAGTAGCATATGCAACTTATGAAGAAATATTTAAACAATTTAATATAAATGCTAAAATCAAAGTAAATATAAACAATAGAAAAATTATTTCTTGATTTATCGATTCTCTGGGTTTAAAAGATAATTTAACAGACATTTCAATTATAATTGATAAAATAGATAAAATTTCAGTTGAGAAGTTTATAGAGGAACTTGATGATATAACAAAGAATAAAGAAATCACTGAGAAAATACTAAAATTTTGTAGGTATGAAGCTAGTTTTGATAATCTTGAAAATATCAAAATAGAATTATGAATTAAAAATGATGAATTTGATAAATGAATTTATGAACTAAAAACAGTTCTTTCATATATGTATTCTCTTGGACTTGATAAAAATAATGTAATCATAAACTTATCTATTATCAGATGACTCGCTTACTATACTTGAACTGTTTTTGAAACATTTATTGACTGAGATAGAAGTCTTGGTTCAATTGGTTCAGGTTGAAGGTATGAAAGATTAACAAGTTATATTGATTCATCTACTTCGTTTTCTTGAGTTTGATTTTCTATTTGAGTTACTCGTATGGAAGAATTTTTATTTGAAAAAATAGATAAAAGCAATTTACAAAAAACAACCTCAGATTATTTGATAATTAATTTTGAAGAAACAATAGACGAAAGTTTAAGACTATATACTAAGCTTGTATGAGAGTGAAAAACAGTTGAATTTTATCCAGAATCAGATAAATTAGCAAAGCAATTTAAATATGCAGATAAAAAATCTATAAGATATTGTTTAATACTATGAGAACAAGAGATTAAAAATTGAGTATATGTGATAAAGGATTTGAAAACATGAGAAAGTAGAGAGATAAGATTGTAGTTTGTCCTAACTTTTTCTTTACTTTTTCTTTTACAATTTTACTTTTAAAAATATTATGTAATTATATTAATTACATAATATTTTTTTATGTCACAAATCGAAGTTAAAAATCTGGAAAAAACATTTAAAGTTGAGATCAAAAAAACTTGATTTTGAAATAGATTGAAATCAATTTTTTCGCCTGTTTACAAAGAGATCAAAGCAGTAAGTGATATAAATATATCTATAAATGCTTGAGAAAAAGTTGCATTTTTGTGACCAAATTGAGCAGGGAAGTCTACAACTATCAAGATGTTAACTTGAATCCTGACAAAAACTTGATGAGAATTAAGTGTACTGTGACTTGATCCAGTTAATGATAGAGAAAATCTAGTTAGACAGATTTGAGCAGTTTTTGGCCAGACTTCAAGACTATGGTACCATCTAACAGCAAAAGATACATTTTGGTTATTTTGAAAGATTTTTGATATGTCAAAAAGTGATTATGAAAAAAGATTAGATTACTTGGTTTCTGAGTTTGATATAAGTGATTTTCTGAGCACACCTGTAAGGAAGTTATCCCTTGGGCAGAGGATGAGGTGTGAAGTTGTAGCAAGTCTCATACATAAACCAAAGATACTTTTTCTAGATGAACCTACTATCTGACTTGATATGATTGCTAAACAAAAGCTTAGAGATGTAATAAACAAGATAAACAAGGAAGAAAATACAACTATATTTTTAACTTCACATGACATAGGAGATATAGAAGATATTTGTGATAGGGTAATAGTTATAAATTATTGAAAAGTTATTTATGATTGAAATATAAAAGAATTGAAGAAAAACCATATAAAAACAAAGATAATAAAAGTTAAATTTGAGGAAACTTATGATAAATTTGATTTTCTGCAAGATATTAAAGTATTAAAAAATACTTGAAATTACATAGAACTTGAAATCCCAAATGATAAAAATACTCTTCAAAACACAATTGAGATATTAACAAATAAATATCACTTTGAAGATATAACCATAACAGAACCAAGTATGGAAGATATAATTAAAACTTTTTATTAATTATGAAAACACTATCAATTCTAATTACAACATACAAAAATCATATAGTTTATCTTGCTGATATAATTGGGATAAACATTATTTTTGTGCTTAGAATAATAGTAATAGTAACTTTATATAAATATCTTTACCAAAATTTTTGAGTAAATAATTTGATAAATTGATACACTTTAGCTCAAATTACTTTTGCTGTAATAGTTGCACAAGCTGTTTCTGTATCTAAACCAAAGATAGTTGATGAAATAAATTTTGATGTAAAATCATGAAAAATAGGAGTTTATTTACTAAATCCTATTTGATATATAAAATACAAATTCTTAGAGTTTTTTCCTATATTTTTACATAATTTGATTATTTGAGTAATTATTTGATTTATACTTTGATATCTACTTATTTGATCATTTCCTGTAACTTTCTCTTGATTTTTAGCTTGAATGTTTTTACTTTTATGAGCGATGATTGCAGTGTTCTTTGGATATATGAGTATATGACTACTAGCTTTTTTTACAGAAGATGTAGAAGCTTTTAGATACATTTATAGTAAACTTGATATGATACTTGGATGAAATCTACTCCCACTTCCTTTTTTACCACCTATTCTTCAAACTATTGCATTTTTATCACCTTTTGCATATTTCGGTTACACTTCATGACTTGTATTTTCTGGTGTTGAAATACTTACTTTTATAAAATACATCTTAATCCAACTTTTTTGGATAATTGCAAATATATCAATATGTCTTTTTATCTACAATAAAGCAAAATACAAACTTACAATTAATGGTGGGTAACAGTATTCTCGTCATTCCTGCGAAGGCAGGAATCTATAAAATGTAAAAACACCTTATGAAAAAATCTTATGATATATATCTTAGCAAGTGAAAATGAAACATTATATATTTGAGTTACTTCAGATTTACTAAAAAGAATTTATGAACATAAAAATAAATTAGTTGAGTGATTTTCAAATAAATATAACTGTAGTAAATTAGTTTACTATGAATTATTTGATGATATATTAAGTGCAATAAATAGAGAAAAACAATTAAAAAAATGGAAAAGAGAGTGGAAAATAAACTTAATTAATACAAATAATGTTATGTGGAATGATTTGTATGATGAAATTTTATAATGAATAACTTATTAACAGATTCCTGCCTTCGCAGGAATGATGAGAAAATTAATAAATAATTTATGAAAACATTACTATACCTTTGGAAACTAAATCTTCTTTCACTTATGGAATACAAACTAAGCTTCTTTTTGCAAGTTTGATTTATGATTGTAAATGATTTTATGTTTGTATTTTTGTGGTACATGTTTTTCTTGAAATTCAAAACAATTTGATGATTGGTTTTTAATGACTTTTTACTACTTTTTTCTATTATGGCATTTGTTTTCTGAGTAATGCATGTATTTTTTGGTTGATACAACAAAATCTGAATAATGATAGAAGAATGAAAACTTGATTCACATATGTTGCTACCAAAAAATCTACTTTTTAGACTTCTTGCATCAAGTATGATGACTGCAGCTATTTGAGATATAATCTTTGCTATTATACTTATGAGTATGGTTGATTGAATGAATTTTCTGATGCTTATTAAAGTGATAATTTTTGCATTACTTTGAGTTTGAGTTTTTGTATGATTTATGATGATATTTGTTTCTATGTCATTTTTTACTTGATCTAGCAAAAGTATAGTTAGAGGTATGTTTGAAGCTATACTTTGACCAACTCATTATCCGCCTGGGATTTTTGAACATACATTTCTTAAAATAATATTTATGACTGTAATTCCTGCATTTTACATCGTATTTTTACCTTTTGAACTTATAAAAGATTTTACACTATCTTGATTTTTTATACTTTTAGCTTCTTCTATCTTTTTTATCTGACTTTGAACTTTTACTTTTTATAGTTGACTAAAAAAGTATGAAAGCTGAAATATGGTAAATTTGAATGTGTAAAATATGTTACACTAAATTGCTTTTTTAAAAAATTATATATAATCATTACAAATTTACTTATTTATTTAGAAATATTATGTTTGAATACTGAAATGAATCCCTTGATAGAATAGAAAAAATTAAAAAACTAAAAAATGCATGAGTTATAGTTTATGCAAATAATTATCATTGAAAACAAGATATAGATTTTGTGATAAAAAATACTTCTGATTTAAAAGAAGTAGAGGTATTACAAGAATCATGAGCAGAAAGTAAACACAAAATAGCTTGAAGACTTATGAGTTACAAATCACATTGAAAAATAGCATTTGCAAAGATAATGGATCATTCTTGAGTTATTCAGATATGTTTTATGAAAGATAAATTTAAGTTTAATACATGAAAGAAAATAAATTTAGAGCAAAATCACCCTACCCCTCTTTACGAAAGAGGGCAAGAACAAAGTGAATTAGTTGATAGTTTAACAATTGATGGAGAGGAAAAATCTGCATATAAACTAAGTGAGAAATTTATAAATGTTTGAGATTATATCTGAGTTGTATGAGAGCTTTTTTATACAAAACATTGAGAATTAACACTTTTTGTAAATGAATTTCAAATACTTGCAAAAGCAGTTAGACCTCTTCCTGAAAAATTTCATTGAGTTACAGACGAAGAAACTATTTATAGACAAAGGTATCTAGATATGATTATGAATGATGATAGTTATAATAGATTGAAACTTAGAAGCAAATTCATAAAAACATTGAGAGATTTTTATGATGAAAATGATTTTATTGAGATTGAAACACCAGTGCTTTGAAATGCAGCTTCATGAGCTGCTGCAGCACCTTTTATTACTCATCACAATGATTTTGATGAAGAGTTTTTCTTGAGAATTTCTCCAGAAACATATTTAAAAAGAGCAACTGTTTGAAGAATGGAAAGAGTAGTTGAATTTACTAGAAACTTCAGAAATGAATGATCTGATCCAAGCCATATGCAAGAGTTTTCAGCTATTGAACACTATAGTTGTTGGTGGAATTTTGAAGACAATATGAAATTTACAGAACAAATGTTTGATTATATTTTCAAATCTATCCCAGAACTAAAAAAAGAAGTAATAGTGAAAGATAAGATGTGAGTTGAAAAAATGGTAAATTTTCAAACTCCATGGGCTAGAGTAGACTATGTAGAATGAGTTAAAAATGCATGTGGAATAGATGTATCAAAATACTTTATCTGAGATGAAAAAAAACTGATTTCAGATATTAAATCAGCATGAGTTGAGTTTGAATGAATGGATAAAATGGTAGTTCCAACATTGATTGACTATCTATACAAAAAAGTACTTAGACCAAGTATAGTTGGTCCTGCTTTTGTCTATAACTACCCAAAAACTATGCAACCACTAGCAAGACAAAATGACCAAAATCCAAATGTAGTTGAACAATTCCAATTAGTTGTAAATTGATGGGAATTAATCAAAGCATACTCTGAGCTTGTAGACCCAGATGTACAAAAATCAAATTTTGATGCACAAGCAAAAGCAAAAGAGATGTGAGATGAAGAAGCTACTTCATGAGATGAAGATTTTGTGTTAGCTATGGAATACGGTATGCCACCACAATCATGATGGTGAATGTGAATAGAAAGAGTATTTTCAATATTGACATGACAAGATAATTTGAGAGATGTTGTTTTATTTCCACTTATGAAAAGTATGAAGAATGAAAAGTAAAATAAAAACTAATCTGTAAAGATTAGTTTTTATTTTTGTATATTTTCTTGATTTTGTATATTTTGTAGATATACTTTTATAAATTAAGATAAATAAAAATATATGATATTTGATTTTGATCCTTTGAAAAATAAGTTATTGAAAGAGACTAGAGATATCTCTTTTGAAGAGATAATTGAAGAAATTGAGAACGGAGATAATGTGTTAGATATTATTAAGCATAGTAATACAATTAAATATCCAAACCAAAGATTATATATAATCAAAACAAAATGATATATTTATGCAGTTCCTTTTGTAAAGGATTGAGATAAAGTTTTTTTAAAAACTATCTTTCCAGATAGAAGACTAATTAAAAAATATATTTAAAATTTAAATTTATCCATATGAAAAAAAAAGTTAATAACAATTTATATATAGATGATGAAGAAAGAGATTTTTTTGAATCTCTTGATTATTCAAAAACTCAAAGTGTTCCAAATCTCAAAGAAGAAGTTGAGGTGTATAAAAAAGCTGCAAAAGAACAATATTCAAAAAGAAGAGCTATAAGTATAAGACTTTTAGAATATGATATTCAGAAATTGAAAGCTAAATCAAAAGAAGAAGGTATCCCATATCAAACTCTTATAGCTTCAGCTGTTCATAAATATGCAAATTCTAGATAAATTTTTAACTAATCTGTAATGGGTTAGTTTTTTTAATTCTATCTACACTTTTTTTGACAAAATTTTCAAATATTGTTATAATAATACAAATAAAAATTAATTTTATATAAAATGTCAAAAATAGAATGAAGATCGACTTTGGATAAATACAATGAATCACAATCAGAAGTAATTCCAGAAGTAATAAAGTTAAGAATAAAAGAGTTATGAAATTTACTATGAATATTTTTTGAAAAATCTTTTTGAAAAATGTTTACAAAAGTTGATTTAAGTCAACTTAAATGATTAGTAGAGAAAAATTTTCCAACTATATCAAAATGGAGAGATACACTTAAAAAGTAATCTTGATAAATCAAAAATTAAGATTATAATACAAAAGTTTAATATAATTTAAATAAAATAATTATGTCAACTATTCCATCATTAGCAGCAATTACACTAGCATCATCATTAAATGCATGACTTCCTGAAGATCAAAAAAATGTAGAATGGTTGATTTCACAAAAAGTTGCAATGACTTCAGAT
>DYHI01000030.1 GCA_020724225.1 Candidatus Altimarinus sp.
GCCGTAGTAATTTTATGAAAATTTACTACACAACCTGATAGGTTTGTACATATTATTGAATTTAAATTTTTTATCAAGAATAATTAATTTTTTAAAATTTTGTCACCTTTTTAATTAAATTTTGTTTTATGTTTAGATAAGTAATTATCACTTTTATATTTATAATATTTATTATATGAAAAAAATAGTATCTGTTTTATTTTTTAGTTTATTTTTGATATCTTCACTAAGTGCAGAATATATTCCAGGTAAACAAATTGTTACAGATGAAGATTTTGTTACTACTACTTCATTTGTTATGCATCCAAGTTGGGATTTGGATAATGATGGTATAAATGATTGTGAAAAAGAATGAATTTGTGATGATAGCATAGACTATACTAAATCAAGGATTTACAATACTAGTCTTGAATTTTTGAATGCAGAATGAAAAATATGTAAAATGGCAACAGATTGATGTAATAATGTATCAATAATTGATTGAAAATTGTGAGCTATGACAAAGATGTATTGTGAAGATATATATTGAGAAAATGGTAAAGAAAAATGGTCATGTATAGATGAAAAATTGGAAAATGATAGATTATGATTTCTATCTGAAAATGATAGAAATGATTATAAAAATTTAAAAGTTAAACTTTGAGATAAAAAATCTCAAAAAATAGAACAAATTATATCAACTTTTTGAGATAAAATTTTGGAAACACAAAAATATGATATAAATAAATCAATAAAAAAATTAGACAAAGCTATTTTATTATTTGATAATGCTATTTTTGATTTAGTTATAAGTTATCCAGCTGATGTATCTATGGCTAAAAAAGATACAAACAAATATAATATATTAAAATTGGCTAGATTTGAATTATTGATTATGAAAAATAGGTGGGAGGTAAATTCATGAATTAAATAAATAAGTTAAAAAACTCAAGAAAATTAATTTTCTTGAGTTTTTAGCTTTAATATTGTATCATTTGTTTAATGATCAATTATTTAAATTATATCAAAAAGATGGTGTATTAATAGAGAACCTTGATAAAACCGTTGAACTTTTCGTTGAGTTGAACAACAAGCGGAAATTATTAAATGATGAGCAAAAATTAAATATTATCACAAGTATGGTCGTCGAACTCCAAGTAGACAGCCAAAAAAGGCTTAAAATAGTTGAAAACAAACTATTCAAAGCCTTTCGCAAGTATAATTGTAACAAATGGTGGGGCAACACAGTGATGGGTCGAAAAACATTATATTTACCGTGCTTTGAGTTTCCTGATGAATTAGAGAGAACTTTAGGAAAATTGAGAAAATTGATTGTTTAGAAAACCAATTTTTTATTCATTCATTCAATTCATCAAATAGTTGCTTTTAAATTTTTCAATGGATAAGTTTCATAAGAAAGTTTTTTTAATTCTTCTCAATCGTTAAAAGGTATTTTTGATAAAGTTAAATCAATTTGATTTTGTTCTGCTTGTGATAAATATGTAAATTTTATATTCTTAAATCCTTTTTCGTTTCAATAAAATAATTTTTCATAAGAATACATTTTTTTATCAAATGGTCAGAAATAATATCTAACATAAGAAAAATTAGAAATTAATTGTCTTGTTATTTGGTAAAAATCTAAATCAATAAAATATGGTATTTTTATCAATTGAAATCTTCATGGTCAATCAAGTTTTATTTTTGGTAAAAAATAGTTAAACATTTCAAATGTTTTTCTATTTATATCATCATCTTTTAAATATTCGATACTTATCTCTAATGCTTTTGATAATCTTTCTAAATATTCAATTCAAGCTTCACCATAAGTTCAACTTTCTAGTTCACTTATTTTATTTTGAGGAATCCCTGAAAGTTCTCAAAGTTTACTTTGAGTTAATCATAAATCCTTTCTTCTTGCATATATTTTTTCTCAAAGAATTATATATCTTTGATATTTATCTTTGTATTCACTATACTCTTTAGAGTTAGTTAGATTTTGTAAATCTTTAATTGTAAAACTCATAATTACTACTATTTATAAAATAATCTCTTTTCATTTCTAAAGCTTTTGAAATAGATTTTTCTATAATAGTTTCTATTTCTCTTTTTTTAGCTTTATTATAACTATTTTTATCTTTTGCTCCGTTTGGTTTTTCGTAAGCATTCAAGATAATTAAATAATCGTTTTCATAATCTATAAAATAATTAATTCTTATAAGTAATTTAGATAAAGAGATTCTAAACTCAAAGAGTTCTTCTTCTCAAGTTTCAAATAATGGTTTTGCAGTTGGTGGAACAGGTTTTCAATTATAGTTATTTACTATATGAAAAATTGCTGTCATTATTTTTATCTTGTCTTTATCTTCGTATTTTTCAATTAAAACCAAAAACCTATCAGGAATACAAGAATCATTATTTATTAGTATTCTCATATATTATATTCCAAATTTGGTATAAAATCAAATATATTATATACAGAAAAATAAAAACACAAGGAAAATTTTATTTTTTCTTGTGTTTTGAAAGTTTTTTATATTTACCGTGCTTTGAATTTCCTGAAGAATTAGAGAGAACTTTAGGAAAATTGAGAAAATTGATTGTTTAAAAATTTAAAATGGTATATCTTCAATATTTATATGATTTGGACCTCTTATTTCAAATTTTCTAAGATTTCATTCATCAATATATCTATCTTTAAAATAATTTCATTTAGTTGTAAAATAATATAAACTAGATCACTCTGAATTTTGTTTTAATACATCTTTACTTAATAAATATGATAAAGTTTTAAAATCTATACTATCATCAATTCTTCTATTACCATCAAAAACAAAATGCATATTTCATTTATGAAAATTAATTCTATTTATAACATCTGAAAAATCTGAAAATATCTCCTTTTGTAATTTAAATTTATTATACTCATTATCCCAAATAGTTTTATTCTTATTAACTTGTTTATTTTCTAAATCTTCTTTATCTATATTAATTTTTTCTTTTTCTAGTTTTTTCTTTTCATCAAGTAAATATAGCTCATCTTCCTTTTTCTTTTGATCTATTTCATATCTTTTCTTAATAACATTTTCTTCTCATATAGTTTCACTATATTTTTCAAATGCACTTTTTGTAATATATTTTGGGAAAATCCATATAAATAACCAAGTAAATAATCAAGGAATTATAAAAAACTTTAAAAATAAAATTAAATCCAAATTAAAATTTGAAAATGAAAAAGAATAATTTTGAATAATATAATCAAATTTAGTTATATTATTTTTTGCAATTAATATATTTTCATCAACAAATAATATAAAATAAATCATTTTCCAATTAACTAAAAGCCAAGTTATTAAAAATGTTCTATAAAAAGGTTGTTTTATTCTTCAATTAGATATAAAATTTAACAAATCATATAAAAAATCAATAAATCATTTTTCTCATTTCATAATTATAAAAATTATAGATCTAAATTACTTTATTTTTCTTATTATCAGTATAAACAACAACATCTTTTATAACTAATTTCTGAACTGCAGAAATCAAAGTTTCTATAAGTTTATAATCTGGATTATTATCTTTTACTGGAAGTTGAATATTCTGATTTTGAATTATTCAAACACTAAAACTTGAACTTCCCCAAGTAAATGAACTAAAAGACTTAGTCATTGTAGAAATAAAAAATAATCAATTAATTTTATTGAAATTATAATTTTTGGATTTTAAAATTTTTATTTTATCTCAAGTAAAATATGGTTTTTCTTGATAAAACATTGTCGCTGTGTCTTGTCAAAAAGATATAGTATTTCACTCATTCAAAAATTGTTTATCTTCATTTATATAACCACGAATTCAATTATTTAAAGCCGTTCTTACAACATAAGGTTCACCTAATTCTCAAATATTAATTTTATTTGCATCAAACCTTTTTTTATAAGTATTTATATTAAATACATCTCAAATTTTAAACTCTCCCCACTCAATTTTTCCATTTTCAAAATCAGCTAAAACTTCTTTTTCTTTTTCAGTTAAATTGTAATCTTTTAATCAAGTAACTTCTAAATAATTATTTAATCTTTCTATTCTTTCTTTTTCAATCTCTTCAATAAAATTTCCCATAAATTCAAAATCTATTTTTCAATTTATTGTTGGAATTTGAATTTCTAAATTATTAAATGTTTCGTCTATATCTCTAACTAATACTGATAATAACTTATTTTTTTGTTGATTTAAAATTACAGAAAAAAACAAAATAGAATTATTTTTTATTTCAATTTTTGGAATAATTTTTCTCACAAATTGCCCAGCATACCAAGGTTTATGTCTATAGAAAAAATCCATTTGCAGAAGTCATAAACTCCAGTTTCAAGCTAAATTAATATTTTCTTCATTTACAAATCATGTTTCTTGTAATATTCATTGATTTTGAGATGTTCTTGTTATATAATCATATTTATTTCAAGGAACTAATGATTCTTTATTAAAACTTAATGTACTTTGTATATCAAACAACTCACCAAGCTTATATTTGCCCCACTCCACTTTTTCAAGTTTTTCTTGAAGTGGGGCATCTATTTTCCCAGGCTATCATCTGAATTATTTTTTAATAAACTTGAAACTTCCCAAGTGAGATAATCTGAAACTGTTTTTTTGAAATCAGCTAAAGTTGGTTTTGTATCAATAATTTTGTGTTGGTCAAAATTCCAATCTGCTCATGATTTAGATATAAAATCTTCTATATAAATATCTGTCAAATTCCAATTTGCAGTAATTTTAGCATTTTTTCATGCTTTATAAATTTTTATTATATCACTATATCTTTTAGTTGGTTCATCTGTTTCTTGTAAAGCTCTACTTGTTCTTTTATATCAATCATTTCTAAAATCAATAAACTTCACTGTTTTTTCAAAATCATGTGGTTTATATGCTTCAAAAATATAAATACTTGTTTGAACTCATGCCATAGGTTGAAATAAATCAGTAGGCATTTTTATACTTGCTATTAAGGTATGATTTTTTAGTATTTCTAAATTTGTTGATACAGCTTTACCACTTCAAGCACTATCTTGTATAATTATTGCAGCAAGTCATCATTTTTCCATTCTATCAAGACCGAAAGCAATAAAAGGCATACCATTTTCACTATAAGAGAATGGAGGATTTAAAAGAAGTCTATTTGCATTAAAATCAGTATAAAGTTTTTCAGGTGTACTAAAAGTACTTCATTTTTGAATATTTGAGCTTCAATCTCATCTTAAAATCATATTTGTAGCTGCAAGAGTAAACATTTCTGCATTAAGTTCTATTCATAATAATTGATTCTTTTTTATTTCGAGAATTTTATTTTTACTTTCAGTTGTTTCTTTTCAAAAAGTATTTTGAGAATCCTGAATCATTATTTCCATTGCTGAAATTAAGAATCAAGCTGAACCAGTTGCTAAGTCCATTACCTTACTATCTTTGTTTACATCAAGAATAGAAGCCATCATTTTTGTTATATATGGTGGAGTAAGTACAATTCATATTTCTTTTCAATCTCAAAGTGCATATTTTAAAAATTCTGAGTACATTTCTCACATAATATCAAGGTGTCCTGCCATTGCATCAATAGACAAAAATATATTATTATAAATAAATGTAAATAGTTGTTTATTTGTACTTGCTTTTTCTTCTTTTATTAGTTTTGAAACTTCTTTATCAAGTTGAGTTAATTCATCTCTTTGAGAATCTTTTGATATTTCTGAAAAACTTGCAAGCATTAAATTTTGTTTATCAAGAGGAATCTCACGAGCATTTAAAAATTCTCTGATTTGATTTACGATTTGTACTCAGTCTCTTTTAGTTTCAGTTTGTATTCATTTTAAGTCTTCTGGAATTAGTCAATCTTGAATCTTAACTCAATCAATATTTACGATATTTTGCATTGATAAAAGCATTCAAGAAACATATAAAACTCTTTGAGGAGCTGTAATATTTAAATTATGCATAAGTTTATTAAGACTTTTTGCATATGTTTGTAATGTAGCTTGAGAATTTATTAAAATCTCATGTTTTTCTTCTTCAGTTAAAATAGCATTTTTATAAAATTCATCAAAAGTTGCCTGATTTTCTAAAAAATCAAGTGTTTTTGTAGTTTCAATTAATTTGTAAGAATTTTCTCAAGAACCATAAACATAATAAACTTTTAACTCAATATTTTGAATTGAATCTCATGCAATACCAATTGCAATAACTTCACTATATTTTCAAGAAGCTATAATTCATGTTGCATAATGTAAAGCTCAGTTTACAGCATATCAAGAAATAGATTTTTCATCAAACTTTATAGAATCTTTTGTTTTAGCAATAAGTTTTTGAATTCAAAGCTTGTTCTCAATAATTACTGGAATATTGTTATATTTTGTTAAACTAAAATCTGGTTTTCAGAAGTTTGTTTTATTTTCAGTTTTTGCACGACCTTTAAGTGCATCTTTTAAATAATCAGGAATTGCTGATTCAGTGTAATAATCAATTTGATTTTTTAATTTTAATTTTTGAAACTGAGTTTTAACCCAGTCATTTACATGTTCTTCGAGTACAAATTTTAATCATTCCATTGATTGAGCCATATTAAGTTTTACTTAAAAAATAAATTATTTAAAACCACTTTCCCATAAATTCAAAAACCTTTAAATTCAAGAAAAAATAGTTTTACACCTATCAGGATTTAAACTCGGTCGAACT
This sequence comes from Candidatus Altimarinus sp., assembly GCA_020724225.1. Taxonomy (GTDB): domain Bacteria; phylum Patescibacteriota; class Gracilibacteria; order BD1-5; family UBA6164; genus Altimarinus. The sequence goes on from DYHI01000030.1 coordinate 6,703, forward strand.
CCATATTTTAAGCCATTTTTATTTCAAAAAATATTATCTTTATAATATTTCTCTCAAAAACTGCTAAAACATGCTATTTTGGTCGAACTTAAGTAAATAGCACTAAACCTTGCAAATCAATCTTTTATTCCTAAAAGCAATTCAAGAAGCAGATTTTAAATATTTTTCAAAATCAAGTGCTATCTTTTTACTTTCAAAAGCAGAATAAAAAACTAATTTCCAAGGTTTATATTTATTAGTATGTGTTGATTTTCATGTATTATGTTCTTCTAATCTTTGTTTTAAATTTTCACTAGATCAAGTATAAAATTCATCTTGTTTTTTAAAACTTTTAATAATATAGACATAAAACATATAAAGTTTTTACAAAATATAAGCCCTTTCTTCGCTAAAGCTACGAAGGGCATTTTTCGCTTTTTTAAAACTATATTTTTACTTCTTAAAAGAATGGCACGCCATTTGTAGCTATTCGAGAGTAACGAGAATAGCGAAAAATGGTGGATCGAGCGGGGCTCGAACCCGCGACCTTGTCCTTAAGAGGGACCTGCTCTACCAACTGAGCTATCAATCCATAATTTTTTAAAGTGCTTTGTAGTTTATACAAAGACTTTAAAAAATCAAATTTTTAATTTATATAAAAATCTTATTATTATACCATTCCTTCAATCACTACCCAATCAATTACATTCCAAAAATTTTCTAAATATTTTGCTCTTGCATTTCTGTAATCTATATAATATGCATGTTCCCAAATATCACATGTTAAAAGTGCTTTTTTATCAGGCATAGTCAATATACTTCATGCATTTGAAGTATTGATTATTTCTAGATTTCATGTTGTATTTAAAACTAACCAAGTCCATCCAGATCAGAAGTTTTTCAAAGCCATATCATTAAATTTTGTCTTAAATTCTTCAAAATTTCAAAAATCTCTGTTAACCATTTCAAGAAGTACTCAATTTGGTACCTTATTTTCAACTTTATTTAAAGAAGTAAAATAAAATGTATGATTCCAAACTTGAGCTGCATTGTTAAAAATTGGTCAAGCTGGAGATTTTTTTATAATCTCTTCTAAACTCATATTTTGAAACTCAGTTCAAATAATCAAATTGTTTAAATTTGTTACATAAGTTTGGTGATGTTTTCCATAATGATACTCCATTGTTTCTTTTGAAATATATGGTTCTAAAGCATCTAGTTCATAAGATAATTTTGGTAATTCAAATGTCATATTTTTTTATTAAATGATAATAATTCTCAATATATGGTATTTAATTTTTTTTTCAAATTATTTTTTGAAAAATAAAACTTTTTTAATACAATACTTCTGCTAAATAAAAGATAAGAAATAATAGATAAAATCAGTTTGTTTTTGTTATTTAAATAAGATGTGATTTAAGACGAAAAAAATAAAAAACTTAACACAGAAAAAAAATGTATGATTCAAAAGAAGTATTCCATACTTTATATGAATCATTTCTATATTTGTTATTTGATTTTTGTGATTAAATATTGTTAAATGAATATGAACTTTCAGTTTTAAATTTGATTTTAAAGTGCCTGAATTAATATCAAATTTAAATATTAATGAAGATGAAAATAACGAACCTAATCAAATCAAAATACTTTTAGTTTGAAGATGATGATGAAATCATGATGCTCCAAATTTAACAGATTCAATGATTTTAGTATCAATTGATTTTGATAAAAGTATTATTTCTATGTTATCTGTACCTAGAGATTTATATGTAAAATATGATGAAAAAAGGTATGGAAAAATAAATGAAGTATACCTACATCATCTATCAATTGAAAAAAATGAAGAAAAAGCTATGGAGAATCTAAAAAATAAAGTCAGTCAAATTACATGAGAAAAGATAGATTATTATTTAAATATAGATTTTTCTTGATTCAAAAAAATAGTTGATTTACTCGGATGAATTACTGTTGAAGTTCCTGAAACTCTTGTTGATTATACTTATCCAGATTGAAAATGATGATATACTACATTTATACTAAAAGCTTGAACATGGGATATAGACTGAGAAATTGCACTTAAATATGCTAGAAGTAGACATAGTACTAGTGATTTTGACAGATCTCTTAGACAACAAAAAATTATTTCAGCAATAAAGGAAAAAATTATTTCCGAATGATATTTAAAAAATCCATTAAAAATAAGAAAACTTTATAATGCTATGGAACCTTATTTCAATACTGATATATGAATAAATGGTATTTTAAAAATAGTATCAGATTTTAAATGACTTTGAGAGGATAACAATATCATATCTGTAAATTTAAATAATTCTTGTTTTTATTGATATTCTGCATGTCAAGTTTGATGAATTTTGTATAACCCTCCTATGGATAGTTTTTGATGAGCATCAGTGCTACTACCTAGATGAGCAGATTATTATAATTTAGATAAATATAGTGAAATTCAAAGATTTTCAAAATTGGTTTTTCATTACCAAGAAATATTTACAGATAAACAAGAAATAAACATATTTAATTCATCATGAATTCCAAATAAAGCTATGTATTTAGCAAATGACTTACAACAATTTTGATTTAATATACCTAAAAATAACTCAATATGAAATGCTAGTTGATCTACTTATGAAAATACAACTATTTTATATAATAACTTATGAGAAGATATAAAAACTTTAGAAGCTTTGAAACTTTTTATGAAATGAAAATATCAAGAAGTTGAATCACCTATACATTCTAAAAATTCAAATACAAAAATAGAAATAGTAATCTGAAAAGATTATACTGAAATTACTGATTTTGATTGAACGAAAGAATAGTGCCTAGTTATTATTATCTAGTGAGTGTATGGATTTACTAACTATTAGATAATAATAATTAACTACTAGATAATAACTACTAATAATTAATTATTACTTTATGAATAGATTTAAACATAGATCCACAAATTTTATTCACTATAAAAAAAAGGCTTCTTGAAAAATAGTTAAATATCTTGCATGATTAAATATAAAAAAAATATCATTATATATATTATGATGATTTTCAGTATTTATTCTTTTTTTGCTAATTGTTGTTTATATAAAATACATTGTTCCTCTTCCAGATGTAAAAGATTTAGAAAAATTAAATCTAGCAAAATCTTCAATTATTTATGATAGGGATTGAAATGAACTTTATAAAATATATAAAGAAAATAGAACTTATGTAAATTATGAAAATATATCAAGCAATATGATAAATGCCCTTGTTTCATGAGAAGATAAGACTTTTTTTGAAAATGCTTGAGTTGATTTTAAGAGAATGACAGGAGCATTTGTTTATTATTTTTTATGAAAAACAGATAAAGTAGAATGAACTTCTACTATTTCACAACAACTTATTAGAAATACTTTAATTTGAAATGAAAGAAAAATTGAAAGAAAAATAAAAGAAATGTATTTATCATTTAAATTAAGTACTTCCCTTTCAAAGGAAAAGATTCTTGAACTTTATTTAAATAAAATAGATTTTTGAAGTAATTCTTATGGTATAGAACAAGCATCTCTTACTTTTTTCGGGAAACAAGCAAAAGATTTATGAGTACTTGAATCAAGCATTTTAGCATCTCTTCCAAAATGACCAACTTATTATTCTCCATATTGACATCCAGATAGACTTTTATGATATCTATATACATATTCCAGTGATGATGATAAAAATCAAACAAAAATTATAAATGAAAAAGATAAAATAGCTAATGCTAATGAAGTTGCAATATTTTTAAAATATATTGAATGACTTAAATCAAAAGAAGTTTCAGATACTACAAATGTAATATGTTGAATAAATAAAGATTTTCATAAAAAATGAATTACAATTGATAAAGATTGATGTAGTTTGATTGACTACTCAAGACTTCTTGAATTTTTAAATAGTATAAAAATAGACAATAGTTGAAAAATAATAGAATATCAAACTTGAAGAAAAGATTTTATACTTCAAAGAATGTTAGAAGACTGACATATAAATTTTATTGATTACAAGAGTGCAATAACATGATCTATAGGATTTAAATTTCAGAAAAATATAGAAAAAATTAAAGCAGCTCATTTTATAATGTATTTGAGAGAATATCTTGATAAAAAATATTGAAAAGAATTTGTAGATGCTTGATGATTAAAAATATATACAACAATAGATTCAAAATTACAAGCTAAAGCTGAAGAGTTAATTGCAAAATACGGGGAAATAAATGAAAAAAAATATAATGCGAAAAATGATGCTCTTATAAGTATAGATAATACCACTTGAGAAATACTTGCAATGGTATGATGAAGAAATTATTTTGATGAAGAAAATTGAGGAAATGTTAATATGATTACATCTCGTTTACAACCTGGTTCAAGTTTCAAACCTATTGTATATGCTCAAGCTATAGATTATAGTGAAATTTGATCTAAGACTCCTGTATTTGATTTAGAAACAAATTTCCCTTGATGATATAGTCCATCAAATTTTGATGGTAAATTTAATTGATTAATGAATATATCAACTGCTTTATGACATTCTAGAAATATTCCTGCAATAAAAATGGTTTATATGTGATGATGAGAAGAAAAAGTAGTTGATTTTTCTAAAAAACTTTGATTTGAAAATATATCTGATGATTGAAGGTATTGAGCTTCTATTTGACTTTGAACAGTTGAAGTAACTCCATTTGAAATAGCAAAAGCTTATACTGTTTTTGCTAACTTATGAAAGAAAAAAGAGATTATTCCAATATTGAAAATACTTGACTCAAAGTGAGTGGTAATAGAGGAGGTTAAAAAAGCAAAAGAAGAAGAAGTTATTTCTCCAGAAACTGCATTTATAATAAACTCTATTTTAAGTGATACTAGTTCTAGACCTGATTGATGGAATAATTTTATATCACTTCCAGATAGAAAAGTAGCAGCAAAAACAGGTACATCAACAAAACAATACGAAAAAAATGGTAAAAAAGTAAAATTACCAAGAAATTTATGGACTATATGATATACTCCTCAAATAACTACTGTTGTTCGGGTATGAAACACAGATTGAAAAGAAGTAAATATGAGTTGAGATTGATTAAATGCAGCTTGATCTATATGGAGAGATTATATGAAATATGCTCATACTTGAAAACAAGCACTTGATTGGAAAAGACCATCTTGAGTTAAAGAAATAGTTATATCAAAACTTACTTGATTTATTCCTGAAGAATGATTTAGACAAGATTTGCTTGTATCATCACTATTTAAAAATCTACCTTCAAATGTATGATGATGATTAAAAGTAGTTAAAGTTGATGCTTTATGTAATTGAAAAGTAACAGAACTAACTCCAATAGCATGAATAAAAGATATTTATGTTTTAGATATACATTCTCTACTTCCTACAAATCCAGCATGGGAATGACCTGTTGCAAATTGGGTAAAAAATTGATGATATAAGGATACTCTTTGAGAGTTGGTAGATAGTTCTGATATAGTAAAAGATGTTCCTTGTGATAGAGATGAAAATCCTATTATTTGAGATATACAAATTGCATCAAAAATAGTGGCTTGATGAGAATTGTTAAATTGAATAAATTATATTGAACTTGCTTATAGAAGTGAAAATCCAATTATTAAAATAGATGTATTAATTGACGAAAAGAAAATAGATGAAATTATACTTTCAGGGAAAAAAGAGTGAACATTTAGATGAAATATAAAGATCCCAGAAATTTATAATTGAGTTTATAATATAACTCTAAGAGCTATTGATAAAAATTATTACTCAAAAGATGAAACAAAAGAAATAAATATAGTTGATAAAGACAAAACTCCACCAACAATAAATATAAAAAATCCTGTTAATAAAAAAATAAAGCTTTACAAATGACAAGAGTTCAATTTAAGAGCAGTAGTTGATGATAATAGTAGTATAAAATCAATAAACATTTATTTAAATTGAAATCCTTTAAAAATTTGAATAGAAAATAGAGATTTTGTATTCCCTATAAACACAAGTGATATAGATATATGAACTCATATAATCAAAGTTGAAGCAGTTGATAATGCTTTTAATACTTCAAGTGAGGAGGTTAATTTAGATGTAATTGAGTAAGAAAAAAGTGCAATTTAAATTGCACTTTTTTCTTTACTTTTTTTGTTTTATTCTTAATATCTTGCAGATTTAATTTTTAAACTTTACCCAAATTTATGAAAAAGACAAAAATCATAGCTACAGTTTGACCGGCAACAAACACTGAAGATAAACTTATAGAACTATATAATTCTTGAGTAAACATAATCAGATTTAACTTTTCTCATGCTGACTACGAATGAGCTAGAAAAACTGCAGATTTGATAAAAAGATTAAATAAAGAAGGTAAAACAAATCTTTCACTACTTCTAGATACAAAATGACCTGAGATAAGATCATGAAGTGTAGAAAATAAAATAACTATAAAAGAATGAGATAATTTTAAAATATATGTGGATGAATCAAAAATGGAATGAGAAACTAGTATATTTTGTGATTATGAACATTTAATAGAAGATGTATCTGTATGACAAGATATAATTATTGATTCTTGATTATTAAATACAACTGTAATAGAAAAAAAATCAGATTATGTAATTGTTGAAGCACAAAACTGAGCAATTATTGGTTCTAGGAGACATATAAATCTACCATGAGTAAAACTTAAATTACCTGGAGTTACTGATAGAGATATAATAGATATAAACTTCGCATTAGACAATGACTTTGATTTTATAGCAGCATCATTCGTAAGAAATAAAGCTTGAATAGATGATATAAGAGAATTATTTGCAAAAAGAGATAATAAAACGATCAAATTGATTTCAAAAGTAGAAAATCAAGAAGCAATAGAAAATATAGATGACATAATAAAATATAGTGATGGGATAATGGTAGCTAGATGAGATTTGTGAGTAGAGGTACCTATTGAAAAACTTTCTGTTTATGGTAGAGAAATAGTAGAAAAAAGTAAAAATTTAGGTAAATTTGTAATCATTGCAACACATTTACTTGAAACAATGATAGATAATCCTTTCCCTACTCGTGCTGAAACATCAGATGTATTTAATAGTGTTCAACTTGAACCAGATTGTCTTATGTTATCATGAGAAACTGCAATTGGTAAATACCCTATCGATGCTGTAAAAATGATGGTAAAAGTAGCAAAAGAATCTGAAAAATATATAAAATATACTCATACAGATTATAACAATGATTGACTATCTGAAAGAGATATAGAAAAGAAACTACTTATAAAAAGTGGTATATATACTTGAGAAGAACTTAAAACAGAGGCAATGGTTATTCTTACAAAATCATGACTTTTAGCTCGTTTAGCATCTGCATTTAGACCAAATTTAAAAGTATTTGCATTTACAAATAAAGAATCTTCAGTTAGAACTATGAATAGTTTATATGGTATAAACCCGGTTTACTTGCCTAATTGGAATAGTTCAAATTATATAGAAACTATGGATCAAGCTATAAAATATCTAATAGAAAACAATCTAATAAAAAAAGACAGTAAAGTAATTGCCATAAATGATATTCAAAGAAATGGTAAAGAAATACCAATTATGGAAGTAATAAATTTGAAAGAATATATTTAGAGATTAGAGATTAGAGATTAGAGTTTAGAGTTTAGAGATTAGAGATTAGAGTTTAGAG
>DYHI01000031.1 GCA_020724225.1 Candidatus Altimarinus sp.
AAATAATAATAACTTTTCAGTTGTTTCTGATTCAAGTATAAATTATATCTGAAATATAACTAAGTCTGATGTATATACACAAGTTCATAAAAATGTTGTAAAATATCAAAAATCTTGAACTTGATGATTATGAGTAATGTATAAAAAATGAGATTATACTTTAAATTCATGGCCTGTTTGAATCGATACAATTATAGTTGATTGATGAGATTTAATCATAAACGATAATATTTATAAAATAGCTTGAAAAGTTAGAACAATTATAGCTTTGAAAACTACTAGTTGAACAAAATGAAATATATGGATAAATAATGGTGTGCAATTTGTTTGAGCAACTTTGATTGCAGATAGATCTGTAATATCTTGAAATTGAACAACTTATTTATCAGATACTGCAAGTGCAATTAATCAGTTATTTATAAAATGAAGTGTTATTTCTTACAATACTGTATGATGATCTAGTAAAAGTCCATCTGTATGTCCTTTTTATATATCAAAAGTAAATTGTACTTTACAAACTTCAAAAAGATATGATTTTAATCATTTTAGAAGTTATATAAATTGAGTACAATGAACAGCAGTAAATGGTAGTACTTATTGAGTAAATATGTCATTAAGCTGATATGCAAATGCTCCGATGATAATTGAGTATGATAGTGATATTCAAAAGTATCCTCCAAATATATTACAAAAATAATTAAATTATATATTATGAAAAAATATTTATTTTCTATATTAAAAACAACTTCTGTTTTTATATTATCTTTCTGATTAGCTATTTGAAGCTTATTTGTTTTTGCAATTACTTATCCAACAGTACCTCCATCTTGAGAAACAGTATCAGGAGTATTTTATGATATTTTGAAAAAAATAGAAACTAATTTAATTAGTGTATCAGGTAGTGTAAATACTATTTCAATCAATACTCAAAATATAATTACTAGAACTGAATATTCAAAGACATGTAATGATTTTGCTTCAAAATGATGGTCAAGCAAGGATATGTGTCTTCAAGATTGAAGGTGGCATTTAGTACAATCATCAACTTGAATTGCTAATAATGAATTAAAAAATGCAATACTAAATTGAGCAGATATAAAAATTAAATGGTTATGAAGTAGTGCAGCACCAACTAATCATTCTAATTGAATGTGTTCAATAGCATTTATTAATAATAATTATGCATATTGTCAAAGAATTCCTCATTATTGATGATCAGTAGAAGATAATAACCCAGATTCTATAAATTATTGATTTAATGCTTCATCTCCATTACCACATAATACTTGGTGAAATTTAAGTGTATCTTTAATAAGAAGTGATTGAAAATGAAGATGAATTTCTATAGTTCCCAATAATAATATATCTGAAGATAGAACAAAAATTGTTGCTAGATCTATTTCTTTTTATACATTGGAATGGTATATTAGATATTAATAAATAATTATGATTAAATCTATTATTAAAATTACATTATTCTATATTTGATTTTTTTTAATTGTCTTATGATGAGTTTGAGTTTATGCTATTTCATGGCCTAGTTGATTTCCATCATGAGAGCTTAAATCTTGAGTAATTATGGAATATTTCAACAAGATACTTGTAAATACTTGATCTACATCTGATTGAACAGTTAAGATGACCGATAAGGTTATTAATCAAGACTGTGGAGTTTGAAAGGTATTACAGTGATTTGATAGTGTTTGAAATAAGATATGTGTTGGTGTAATTAGTTTTTCTTGTTGAAATACAGTTTCAGCATGATGATATACATATACTACAATTTTATGACCTGATTGAAAATGTTGGACTTCTACAAATATGAAACACTGAACAATGTTATCAAATTGATATACTTTGCCTTCAATTACAGATATAATAGAAAAATGGTGTTTTAATAACAACTCTATAAGTTGTAATACTGATTGAGCTCTTTATACTTGGGCAGAAGCAATGTGACTTCCCGCAAGCTGTAATACTTCAAGTTGCACACAAATAGAAGATACTACAAAATCAGTTTGTTGAGCATTATGAGTCTGATGGAATCTTCCTACGGATGCAGATTGGACAGCTTTAACCAACTTTTGAGCTACTTGATGGACATGAAATAAATTATCTTGAATAGTATCAGTTCTTACAGGTGATCGTGATCCATGGGGTGCTTTTAATGATCGTGGGGTTTATGGTTTTCGGTGGTCTTCTACTCAAAGTAATAATGTAAATTCTTGGCGTCGTCGTTTACAAGTTACTACAAATCAAGTAGATCGTGGGGAACGTGACAAATTAAATGGTTGGCCTGTAGTATGTATTAAAAATTAGGTTGTTTTTTAAATACGAATTAATTTATGAATAAATTTATAAAAATATTATTTAAACATATTGTATCGATTTTAATAGCAGTTTCTTTATTAGTAACATTTGCTATATCATTTCCTTTAAATCTACCAAGTTGAGAATCAAATATTGATTGAATTTTTAAACAGTATTTTGATAAAATTTTGGTAAATACTTGATCTACAACAGATTGAAAAGTAAAAAAATCACAAACTTTGCTTAATCAAGATTGTGGAAGTTGAAAAGTATTACAGTGATTTAGTAGTGTGTGAGATAAAATGTGTGTGGATTTAATATCTTGAACAATAGTGTGAGCTGGTCAACCATGGAGACAGCAGTATGATATAAATACTGAACAAAGTACTAATATAACTTGATGGACAATATGAACTAGCTTACCTTGAGCATTAAGAGCCTCTCAAGCAATAGTAACAAAAAATAGGGTTTACTTGTTAGGTTGAATTAATGGGAGTGATAGTGTTTTGTCAACAGTATATACAGCACCAATAAATGCTGATGGTATATTATGAACATGGACTATATCATCAAGTTTACCTTGAATACTTGCACGGTCACAAGCAATAGTAACAAAAGATAGAGTATATCTATTAGGTTGAGATATAAATAATAGTGGTAATACTAAATCAACAGTATATACAGCACCAATAAATGCTGATGGTACATTATGAACATGGACCACATGAACAAATTTGCCATGAGTATTAAGTCATTCACAAGCAATAGTAACAAAAAATAGGGTATATCTATTAGGTTGATATGCAGGAGGTTCTACATCAACAGTATATACAGCACCAATAAATTCTGACGGTACATTATGAACATGGACTACATGAACTAGTTTACCCTGAGCATTCTCTTTTGCCCAAGCTATAACAACAAAAAATAGAGTATACTTATTGGCTTGATGAGGTCGGTGATTAGCTACATCAAAAGTATATACAGCACCAATAAATTCTGATGGTACATTATGAGAATGGACTACAGAAACTGATTTACCTTGGAGATTATATCGTTCAACATCTATAGTTACGAAAAATAGAGTATTCTTATTTGGTTGAGGTAATACATGAACTATTGCAACAGTATACACAGCACCAATAAACTCAGATGGTACATTATGAGAGTGGACTACATGAACTAGTTTACCATGAGTATATGCTGAATCACAAGCAATAGTAACTTCAAGTAGAGTATATTTATTAGGAGGATATAGAGTAGATGCTATTTCTACCGTCTATACTGCTCCTATATCTGGTGGACTTAATGACTATTCATCTTATTATAATTATTAGTTTTTTCTATGAAATCATTTCTAAAAATAATTATCAAACATATTATCTCAATATTTCTAGCAACAGCAATATTGATTTCTTTTGCTGCATATCCAACTTCATACCCTTGATGAGAAAGTCTAGGTTGATTGTATATGAACTTGATTTCAAAAATGCTTGTAGATACTAATTTATGATCTACAGACTGAACAGTTAAAAAAGCAGAAAAACTGGTTAATAATAATTCCAATTGTTGATTATGACAATGATTACAATGATTTGATAGTAATTGAAATAAAATATGCGTAACGTTAAATTGAACACCAACACCAATAAATTGACTATGTTCATCTACACCATGAGTATGTAGTATATGAACAAAAATAAATGATAACAATTCTACAACATGTTGAACTACAAGAACATGGCAATGTCAATGAAGTTGATGATGAACAACAGCAAGTTGTACATATAATAATTGAGTGTGTGCACCAACATATACATATTCATGGATTACATGAACATGGAGTACATGTAGTGTAAGTTGTGGTTGATGAATACAAACAAGAACAGTAATATGTAGAAGAAGTGATTGAACAACAGTATCAGATAGTAATTGTACATGAACAAAACCATCTACAACTCAGACATGTAATACCCATACATGTGTTACTTATTCTTCATGTACATTACCTTGGTGATGAACTATACAACATTGATCTAGTGTAATTGCATATGCTTCTAATTCTGTTTCTTGTTCTTGAAATTGTACTTCACAATCAAGGGTATGTAACAACTGATCATTATCTTGAACATATTGATATTCATCTTGTTCAAAAATATGAACTTGGTCTTCATCAATTTACAATTATACTGTAAATAATTGTAAACTTTCATCTACATCTTGAACATCTAAAAATTGATCTTGTTCTTGTTGATCTACTAACACTTATTCTTATTGATCAAGTGATTGTTTTTTCAGTTCTTGATATTGGTATTGTCATAGTTGTCCATGATGAGCAAATTATTATCTACATGATGAATATACTCAATCATGTAATTAATCTAAATTAACATTATAAAAAAGGAATTTAAATTCCTTTTTTATTTTGAATAAATTGCAAAATTAGATATAGTATAAAACTAGTAAAAATTAACAAAAATCTATGTTTAAAATAGTATCTGATAAAAAACCAACTTGAGATCAACCAAAAGCTATAAAAGAAATTTATAGTTATTTAGAAAAGTGACATAAGTATCAAACTCTTTGGTGAGTTACTTGAAGTGGTAAGACTTTTACTATGGCTAATATAATAGAAAAAGTACAAAAACCTACATTAGTTATAGCTCATAATAAAACTCTTGCAGCCCAACTCGCACAAGAATTTAAAGAATTTTTCCCAGATAATGCAGTGCATTACTTTGTTTCGTATTATGACTATTACCAACCTGAAGCTTATGTACAAAAAACTGATACATATATAGAAAAAGAAGCAACGATAAATGAAGAAATAGATAGACTTCGTCATGCTGCTACTCAAAGTTTACTTACAAGAAAAGATGTTATAATTGTAGCTTCAGTAAGCTGTATATATGGTATTTGAGATATAGATGCATATATAGATTTTGCATTTGATTTAAAAGTTGGAGAATTTATAAAAATTGAAGAGATTTTACAAAACTTGGTTTCTATGCAATTTAGAAGAGCTACTAGTGACTTTAAACCTGGTAATTTTCTTATGATGTGAGATGTACTTGAGATATGGCCTGCAAGTGAGGAAACGGTTTATACTATAGAGTTCTGGGGTGATGAAGTTAGTCAGATAACAAGAAGAAATTACTTAACAGGGGAGATTTATGAATACTTACAAGAAATAACAATTTTTCCTGCAAAACATACAGTAACAACAAAAGAAAGAATAAATGAGATTATTCCTAATATAAAAACAGAACTAGATGAAAGACTTAGATATTTTAAAGATGAAATGTGAGATATACTTAGATATGAGAGATTGAAAACAAAAGTTGAGTATGATATAGAAATGATGCAAGAAGTATGATATGTAAATGGTATAGAAAATTATAGTAGATACTTAGATTGAAGAGATGCAAATTTACCTCCGGCAACGCTCATAGATTATTTTGGAGATGATTATCTTTGCTTTATAGATGAGTCACATATGACAGTTTCACAAATTTGAGGAATGTATGCTTGAGATAGATCAAGAAAAGAAAGCTTGGTAAATAACTGATTTAGACTACCTTCTGCACTTGATAATAGACCATTAAAGTTTGAAGAATTTGAAGCAAAAATGAATCAAGTTGTTTTTGTTTCTGCAACCCCTTCAAGTTTCGAAATAGAAAAAAGTACAAATGATTTATCATACTTTGAATGATTTGATCCAATAGTTGATTGAGATTGGAAATCAAGTGAAGAAAATAGGGTTGTATCACAAGTTATTAGACCGACAGGGCTTCTAGATCCAGAAATAGAGATAAAACCAATGGAGTTTATGGTAGATGATATTATAAAAAATCTAGATGAAGTAATATCAAAATGAGAAAGAATGTTAATAACTACAATTACAAAAAGAAGTAGTGAAGAACTTTGTGATTATTTACTTGAAAATTGATACAAAGTCAGATATTTACATAGTGAAATAGAAACACTTGAAAGACTAGAAATACTTAAACTTTTAAGGACTTGAGATATAGATGTAATTGTTTGAGTTAACTTGCTTAGGGAATGACTTGATTTACCAGAAGTATCAAGAATTGCAATACTTGATGCAGATAAGCAATGATTTCTTAGAAGTAAATCATCACTTATACAAATTATATGAAGAGCTGCAAGAAATAGTAATGGTAAAGTATTTATGTATGTTGAAAGAGTGAAAAATCTAAAAGAAAATATGGAAGTTCAAGTTTATGCACTTTGAAAACTTACAAAACTTGATAATTGAAAATTTATAAATGAAGATATGTTAGTTGTTTCTCCTGCTATGAAAGTTGCAATTGATTTAACTTATTATAGAAGAAAAGTTCAAGCTGAGTATAATGAAAAATATAAAATAACTGCAACAACAGTTTTTAGTTCTATAAAAGATATATGAGTAAATACAAAGAAAAAAGAATATGCACTTTTAGATAAACAGTCTGTTGAAAAAGAACTAAAAAGATTGGAATTGGAAATGGATATAGCTTCAGCAAATCTCGATTTTGAAAAAGCTGCAGAACTTAGGGATGCAATAATAGAACTAAGAAGATGAAAGAAAAAATAATTTAATATTGACAAATAAAAAAAAATACTTATATATAAATCATATTTTATACATAAGTATTTTTTTATGTTAAATTCAAAAGATTCAGTAAATGCTCAATCAACAGCACAAAATAATTGATGATTATTGTCTTTTTTATGAGCAAATTCAAGAAAAATAGCTTGAATTTTATGACTTTGATTTTTAGCATGAACATGAATAGTTTATGTAAATAAATCAGATAATGAACCAAAATCAGAATGAGTTGTAAGTGAGATTGTTGTTTCAAATAGAAATGAAGAAGAAAAAGTAGAAGAATGATTTACTATGGCAAAAGTTGATAAAAAGTGAATCTGAGTTAATGAGTATATGAAGATTAATTGAATGAACTGATCCTTCCAAAACTTAGTAAATAAAAGGACATGAGAAAGGGTAATGAATCCAAATAAAGATTTGAAATTTGGAGAAGTTTATATTTTGGCTCGTGATGAAATGTATGCATCTAGATTATCTATTCTTATAAAACATAAAAATGATACACAATTAGTTAAAAGAGAATGAAATATAGAGCAGTTTGTCGAAGAACAACCAAAAAACGAAGTTTCTAAAAATCAAGATAAAAAGGATGTAAAAAAAGTAGCTGAGATAGACTCAAAAAAGACTATTCCTTCTGAAAGTATTTCATCAAAATCATTAATTGAATGAATGCTAGTAAAATCTGTTGTATCAGAATATGATAAAAATATTAGACAAGCTTTCGGGTTTTGAGGAGAAATAGGTTGATCTAAAGAACTTTTAAAGATGATTGCATCTGTAGAATCAAGTACTTGAAGGTTTTTAAATACTTATGAAAAAGCAGTTAGTACAAATGATCCAAAACAAAGAGTAAGACTTATAGAAAAAGCAATTACTGAGATAATTGAAGAAGCATGATGAGCTTGACCTTTTCAAATTACTTATGGTTGGCTAGAAACTGAAATAAAAAATTGAGCAAATATTGATTGAAATATGATTAAATGATTATCTAATCTAAAGTCTAAAGTTAGATCTGTGCTTATAAATTCAGCAATAAAATGACTTTCAAAGGAAGAATTATTAGAAAAATTGATATGAATTGATGTTAGATTTGATGTTGTTTCTATGTGAGAAGTTGTACAAAAATCATTTTTAAGAATATATAATAATCTATGAAGATATAATTTATCTTGAAAGGATAGATTTAAGCTAGCTTTATGAGCTTATAATAGGGGAGAGTGATGGGCTTATAATTCTGCAAAAAGTTGAAAGATATGATTATCAGACGATTTAAAAAAGAGGTTAAAACAAATTGAAGCATATACAAATCAAAATGCATGAAAATTTGCTTCAAATGATGATAGATTTGATAAAGTATCTTTGGAGGAAGCAAAATCAAATAAATTTGTTGTTGCAAAAGCTACTTTCGAAGTTAGATGAAATATAGTAAAATCAATTTGATTAGATAGAAGTATAAGTAGTTCAGTAAAAAAAACTGTTAGCGAAGTTTTAGATAAAGATTTTGAGAGAATTCATAAAAGTATAAATTTCTATACTGAAATGTATAAAAATTGAAATCCTGAAGAAAAAAGAAATGCTAAGTTAATGCTTGTAAAACTTGATTGATTTATGAGAAAATATGAAGAAAAAAGAAATTTAGCAATACTTAGAATAGCAAATGAATGACAACAAAATCTTAAAAAGGTAGCTTAATTGTTATCTTTTTTATTTTTCTTTTTTAAGTATTCAAAAATGTATTTTATTGTTACTCAAAGTAAAAATAAAAATATTAAAAAAATATAGTATCAAACCATTGGATCTAATTCTTTCATAAAATTAAATTTTAGAAATTATATTTTAGGAGTTTATCTTTAATTATTTAAAAATCAATAATAATATTCTTTACTTTTTTGTAAATATTATTACAATACTATTACTAAACAGATTTTAGGGGCTAAAATTTGGCTTTCTACTTGGATAATAAGTTTAGTTTATATGCTACCTTGGGAGATGCTTATAACTTCCATAATCAACATAAGCAACAATAAATGCAAACAATAGAATTGCAAAAGGATTAGCTGCTTTCAAAAAAGCTCTAACTCCTTCTTTCGCTCCAGCTTTTGCCTAGTCAAAACTTTAGCTTAAGGAATCGTAGCATTATATAGCCGATTGGTTCGCTACAAATTTTATAAAATTTCACCAAAGGAAGTTTATAAAATTATTAAAACTTTGGTTTTCAATTTAACTTTTAATAGATTTTAGTTATCTTGCCATATCATAAAATTTAGCTTTTTTGAATTTTTCGTTTATTTTATATCAAAAATGACTATCAAAATAAACTATGGGTAGTAGACTTATAAATTAGACATTCAAGGACGGGGATTCGATTTCCCCTAGCTCCACCAAAAAAGCTTTATTTAGATAATAAATTATTGTTGTTTAAATAAAGCTTTTTATATGCCAAAAACTTGCTTTTTAAAAAATTTGGCTAAAATGTAGCAGTATTTTAAAATTTAAGTTTCAGAAATTATGATAACAGCAATGAAATTACAAGTTTGAGGAGTTGTAAAAATAGGTAATGAATTATTATTAGTTTTAAAGAAAGAAATTCATAGATGAGGTAGATGAGCTACAAATATAAAAACTAGAATGAAAAATTTACTAGCATGAAATACCACTGATAGAGTTTTTGATAGTGAAGAGAAAATGGATGATATAATATTAGAAAGATCTAAATTTGAGTTTTTATACCAATCAGGTGATACTTTTTATTTTATGGACAATACAACTTATGAACAAATAGAGCTAAATGAAGATGATGTAGGGGATGCCGTAAATTTCATGACTCCTGGATTAGTTGTAGATATTCAAAGATATGAATGAAAGCTAGTTTGAGTTATACTTCCTGCTCAAGTAAAATTACTTATAACTGAGTGTGAACCATGAGTAAAAGGTAATACTGCAGATGGTAAAATAACTAAAGAAGCAATTTTGGAAACAGGATATGCAATTAAAGTACCATGATTTGTAGAATCTGGTGAATATGTAATCATAAATACTGAAAGTTGAGAATATAGTGAAAGAGCAAAATAATATATCAAAAAAATAAATCAAGTAAATTATTTACTTGATTTATTTTTTTTGTCACTTTTTTCGATAAATTCATATACTCTTTTTGGGTTAAGTCTTCAAGGCATATATGCAGTTATTTCTCAATTTGGATCATATAAAAATGTTGTTGGATAAAAATCAACTGGTCATACTTGTCTTGAAAAACTATTTTCATCTCTTCTTGTTCATCAATATATAATTTTTTCAAAATTTAGATTATTTCTTCTGATAACTTCATTTGCTCAACTTTTGGATGCTCAGTAGTCCATAGCAACAGAAATTACAACAATATTATCTTTTTTATCCATTTTTATTAATTCAGGAAATTCTTGTACACATATAGGACACCAAGGAGCCCAAAAATTAACAATTACCCATTTTCATCTATAATCAGTCAATTTTGTTATTTCTCATGTTTCAATGTCTTTATGAACAAACTGAATTGTTTTACTTTCTTGATTTTGTGTATTGTCTGAGTTAGCAACTGGACTTAATGTTAAAAATATTGATAGAGATATAGTATTAATAAGTTTCTTAAATTTTTGATAATAGTTTTGTTCACTAGGTATTTCTTGATTATTTCATGATTCAAATGACATATTCTTTTAAATTATTAACTAAATTTGATTTATCAACTATTTTTTTTGATAAATTATTGAAAAATTCTTCAAAAACTTTATATCAATTTAAAAAGTTTTCAATTCATTTACTTTTGATTCATAAATTAAATTCCTCTATAAATTTATTGAATAATAAGTAATCTTTATTAAAAGTCAATAAATAATTTGTGAAATCTTTTAATTTTTCTATATGTGCATTGTTATTTTCTTTATATATATCCCATAATGTTGGTTTTCAGTATGAGAGAGAAGTACATAAACTATTTTCTCATCTTATTATATTTAAATCAGATAATGACAAAAAATTATTGAAATCTAATAATTCAATAAAAGGCATAAAAATAATGTTATCAATTATAATTTTTCATTCCGAATTTAGTTCTGAATTTTTAATATTCTGTTTTGTTTCATTGCCTTGTATTAAAGATCCTGAAATAAATTCAGGATGACAATTGTTCTTTCAATCAAAAATAAAAAATACTTCGTTTTTATTTCTATTTGTTATAGTTTCAAGTATTTCATCTAATGTTTTTCTATAAACAAATACTGTAATCCATTTTTTATTAGCATAATCTAATGGAATTTTTGTTTTGTATTTTAAATTTATAAACTCTAAAAAATCAATTTTCTTTAAACTAAAATCTTTAAACTCAAATATATTTATCAAAATTCCTCAAGTATTTTCAAGTAAACTAGGGATAAAGTGAGTAATTTTATTTCAATCTACTTCATAGCTTGTTAAGTGAAGTTTTTCGACTCATTTATGCAATAAAAAATATCAAAATTGAATAATATTTTTTCACGATTCTCATTTTTGTAAATATTCTTTTTGTAATCTATAATCAAAAAAAGTGAAAATATTTTTTGAAGGAGTGTGATTTTCTAAGTTATTTAAATTATAAAATACAATTTTTAATTTTATAATTTGCTTATTTCCTCATATCATCTTATCAAATAATTTTTCATCATCAGAAAAAAATCTAATTTTTAATTCTTGATTTCCAGAAGTCATAATCAATGCTAGATTTATAGCAAATCAAATATCTCAGTAGTTATCAATTATTGGGACATAAAAATCAATTAACATGTTATGGATAATTTAATATAAATTTTTAAAATTATAATTATTTTTAGTATTTATGAAAATATTAAATTTGAAAAATCTGAGTTTTTTTGTATTATAAAATTGAATTATTTATTATTTTAGAATACATTTATGAGATTTTTAGTGATTTTTTTCTTTCTATTTTTTTCTTTTTTAAATTGTTTTTGAGAAGAGACTTTTTCTTGAAGTTGAGAATTATTGCAGAATGAATGTGTTCAAAATAAATATGAGTTAGTTTGAGACTTTGATTCTAAAGTAAATAATAACCTAAATTTTTCAGTTAAAAATAATTTAAACCAATTTGATAAATCAAATTTAAAAGTTTTTTATAAAATATCAAAAAATTGATCATCAATACTAGAAAAAGAGTGAGAGAAAGTTACTTTTTCTCTTGATGATGTATGAATTTATGATTTAAAAACAAAAATCATTGAGGGATCAACAAATTGTGAATATGATTTAGTTTGAAAAATAAATATTTATTCAAAAATAATTTCTTTTATTTCAGATAAAAATTCTTTAAATTTGACATTTGATGATGATTTTAAAAAAAATAATTTATACTTCAATCAAATTTACTTAGATTCAAAAAATACAACTTCTCTTCAAGAATCTTTTTTATCTTTAGTTACTGAAAAATTATATCTTTTTCAGGATTCAGATATTATCATAATTAATTCTGAATCATCATACCTACAGATATTACAATGATTTGAAAAATTATCTAAATTATACAATATAAGTTTTTTAAACAAAAAGATTTTTATAATAACAGATTCAAGTTTCATATTATCAAAAAAAATTCTTAGTAATTTTATAAACTCTTTAAGTTTAAATATTTATACATTTGTACCAAACAATTTACTTAATTTTTTAAATTATATTTCTACATGAAAATCATCATCAGATATATTAAAAAATAAAAATTATTGAATAACTCAGATTTCACTTGATAACGAATCAAATTATTTTTTATTTTTAACTACTTTTACAAATAAACTTATATCTTGAGGTTTCCCAATAAGTATATTGTGAATTATTTTTTCTCTTTGAGTAGCTGTAACACTGATAAATTTTGTTAGACAATTTATCTGAATTTCTATATTTAATTTGTATTATCCTTTATTTTTTGCTTTAAGTATATATCTTTTTAGTTTAGAGATAACTTTGATTTTATTTCTTTCTTCGATTTTTTCAATGTATTTTATGAAGTTTATTTATAAAAAAGTACATTTTTTATTAAATACTAAACTTTCTTTATTTTTTGTATTTTATTTGATTATTTCAATTATTCTTATTTGAATATCAAATATATATAATTTAGTTGATTTCAATGATTTAAAATCAAATTTAGTAGTTTTTCCTTTTGCTATTATTCCAATGATTGCTTATAAAATATTTGCTGATGAAAGAAAAATTTTTAGTTTTGCATTTTTATTTTATTTATTTGAATTTGTATTTGTTTGTTTGATAGCATACTTTGTCTTAAAATCAAATTTCATACAAAATCTATTTTTGGCTTATACAGAGCTTTTATTATTGATTTTTGTTATAAATTTCTTGATATGAAAGTTTACTTGATTACAACTAGTTGAATATATAAGATTTATTCCACTTATTAAGAGGCATTTTCAAGAAGAAGAGTAAAATAATGAATAACTAATAGTGAATAATGAATAATTAAGGAAGTATTAAAAATAATTATTAGATTTAACTACAGTATCCATTAATTTGTCCCTTAATCCCTAAAATGTACAAACCTATCAGGTTGTGTAGTAAATTTTCATAAAATTACTACGGCTAAA
>DYHI01000001.1:0-30173 GCA_020724225.1 Candidatus Altimarinus sp.
CTAGAAAAAATTTAAAAAATATTTACAATATATTCAATTACAGAGATTGAAAGTAAAAATATTATTTTTAATCTTTTATTCTTTTTACTTTTAATTTTTTTTTATGTACGATCATAAACAAACAGAAAAAAAATGGCAAGATTTTTGGGAACAAAACAAGATATTCAAGGTAGAAAATGATTTCTCAAAATCAAAGTATTATACTCTAGATATGTTTCCATATCCAAGTTGAGCATGACTTCATGTTGGGCATCCAGAATGATATACTGCAAATGATATAGTTGCAAGATACAAACATGCAAATGGCTATAATGTACTTCATCCAATGTGATGGGATGCTTTTTGATTGCCTGCTGAAAACTATGCTATCAAAACAGGAACTCATCCTAGAATCACAACAGATAAAAATATACAAACTTTTAAAAGTCAAATTAAATCACTATGATTCTCTTATGATTGGGATAGAGAGATAGACACCACAGATCCAAAGTACTATAAATGGACTCAATGGATATTTTTGAAATTATTTGAAAATTGACTTGCTTATGAACAGGATTTGCCGATAAATTATTGTCCAAGTTGTAAAACAGGTCTTGCAAATGAAGAAGTTTTAAATGATTTTACATGTGAGAGATGTGGAACAAAAGTAGAAAAAAGAAAACTTAAACAATGGGTTTTGGCTATTACAAAATATGCTGATAGGCTTCTTTCTGATGTAGATAAACTTGATTGGCCAGAAAGTATAAAAGAGATGCAAAGAAATTGGATAGGAAAAAGTGAAGGTTGTGAGTTTGAGATGAAAAAGTTTGATGATGTAAATAAAAGTATAAGAGTTTATACAACTCGTATAGATACAGTTTTTGGTATGTCTTATGCAGTTTTAGCTCCAGATCACAAAGATGTTATGGAATTTATAACTGATGAAAACAAAAAAGAATGTTTAGATTATATAGAAAAAGCCAAACAAAAATCAGATCAAGATAGAACGGCAGATAACAAAGAAAAAACTTGAGTATTTACTGGAAGTTATGTAATAAATCCTTACAATAATGAAAAAGTTCCTTTATGGATAGCTGATTATGTGCTTTGAAGTTATGGTACTTGAGCAGTTATGGCAGTTCCAGCACATGACGAAAGAGATTTTGAGTTTGCAAAAAAATATGATTTAGGGATTATTCCTGTAATCGGTGTGAAAAGAAAAATTGAAAAAAATCAATTAAATGAAATAGTTATTAATTCTATTCAATTTACTATACCAGAAATTGAAGATAAATTCTTTTTAAATTTCAATGCTTGTGCTACAGAAGATTGAGTTTTAAATAATTCAAAATCTTTTTCATGATTTACATCTTCAGAAGCTCGTCAAAAACTTACAGAATTTGCTACAGCAAAATGATTTTGAATAAAAAAAGTTAACTACAAACTAAGAGATTGGCTTTTTTCTAGACAAAGATATTGGTGAGAACCAATTCCTTTAATTCACATAGAATTAGAAAATCTTAAGAAATTACCACATATCACAGATTTATCTCAAGCTACAGATTTGAAATTGGCTTATATCTTAAAAAGAGAGGCAAAGATATGAGAATCTTGCGATAGAGTAAGTTGTGGATGTGGACATATAAGAGAATTGGTGATTTGATGAAAAGTTGTTTCAAAAATCTATGATTGAATATATACAAAAATAATCTGTGATTACAATTTACCACTTGAGCTTCCACAAGTTGAAAATTATGAACCTAGTTGAGATGGTAATTCACCACTTGCAAAAGTTGATAGTTTTGTAAATGTAAAACTAGCAGAGAACTTAACTTGAAAAAGAGAGACAAATACTATGCCTCAATGGGGTTGATCTTGTTGGTATTATTTGAGATTTATGGATCCTGAAAATCAAGATGAACTTGTAAATAAAGAAGTTGAAAAGTATTGGGGACAAGTTGATAGTTATGTAGGTTGAGCTGAACATGCAGTATTGCATTTGCTTTATGCAAGGTTTTGGCATAAATTCTTGTTTGATATATGAGTTGTGAGTCATGATGAACCATTTTACAGACTTAGAAACCAATGACTTATACTTTCTTATGCTTTCCAAAGAAAAAATTGATGACTTGTAGCAAATGATGAAGTAGAGGAAAAAAACTGAAAATTCTATGAAATAAAAACTTGAGAAGAATTGACTCAAATTGTATCAAAAATGAGTAAATCTCTAAAAAATGTAGTTAACCCAGATGATATAATAAATGAATTTTGAGCTGATAGTTTGAGACTTTATGAAATGTATATGGCTGATTTTAAGGACTCTGCTCCTTGGGACTCTAAAAACATAGTTTGAGTTAGAAGATTTTTAGATAGAGTAAATTCTCTGTATACTTGAGAGCTAGAAAAATTTGCAGAAACTGATGAAAAAGCTATGAAAATTTTACATAAAACTATTAAAAAAGTTTGAGAAGATATAGAAAATTATAAATTTAACACAGCGATTGCACAGATGATGATTTGTATAAATGAATGAATTCCAAAAAATGATGATTTACAAAGAGAATGGAAAGAAAAGTTTTTAATTATACTTCATCCATTTGCTCCACATTTAGCAGAGGAATTGTATAGTCAATTAATAATTACGAATTACGAATTACAAGTGAATGAAGACAATGCTAATAATCAATTAATAGATTCCTGATCAGGTCAGGAATGACAAAAAGATTGAAAGTCTAGTATTTTCTTCGCTTCTTGGCCAAAATATGATGAGAAACTTGTACTTGATGATACTATAACTATTTGAGTACAAGTTCTTGGTAAACTTAGGTGAGAAATTGAAATTTCAGTAGATGAAGAACAAACATCAGTTTTGGAAAAAGCTAGAAATAATGAAGGGGTGAAAAAATGGTTAGAATGAAAAGAAATAGTAAAAGAAATTTATGTTAAGTGAAAGATTGTAAATATAGTTATAAAATAAAAAATAAATTTGACTTTAATAATAAAATAATTATATATTATACTAATTAATTATATGCCTAACTAAAACAAAAATGGTTCAAGCAATAAGTGATCAAAGACTTGTAGAAGTTTTTAAAAAAGTCTTAAATTCTCTTTGAGAAAAAGAACAAAATGTTATATCTAGAAGAATTGGTTTAAGTTGAGAAAGAGAAACTCTTCAATGAATAGGTAATTCTTTTCATCCAAATATAACTAGAGAAAGAGTTAGACAAATTGAGGATAGCTGAATTAAAAAAATGGGTAGAATTATTAAAGCTACTGATTTGACCGTTATTCAAGATAAGGCAAGAGAAGTTATTGAACTACATTCATGATTAATCACAAGAGATAAATTAATTAATACTATTATTCAAGAATTAGAATTAAAAAATAGTATAAATTCATATATATTGGAGATTGTTATTCAAGCTGATTATGATATAATAAAATCAAAACCAAAATGATGAGCTAGAACTTACTTTAGTATTCCTAGTATAGGGAAAAAAGAAGTTGATTCTATACATTTAGAGACTGTAAAAATTTTGAAAAGAAAAAAAGATGTAATGGATAAAGAAACTCTTTATAATATGGTTAAAGAAACTTTATCAAATAGTATAAAAGATATAAACATAGTTTTAATAGATAATGTTTTAGATGTATTTGAAGATATAGTAAAATGAGAAGAAACTCTTATAGGACTTGCTTCTTGGAAAATACTTAATCCAAAAACTCTTAAAGATAAAGCTGTTTATGTACTTAAAAAAGAAAAAGTGCCAATGCACTTTGTTGATATTTCAAATAAAATCACTGAGTATTTATGAGATAAAGTAAAAGTAAATACTATACATAATGAACTTATTAGAAATACTGATTTTGTTCTTATAGGGAGATGAATATATGCACTTAAAGAATGGGGATTTGTTCCTGGAACGGTTATTGATGTAATAGCTGAAGTACTACAAAAAAGAGCGGAACCTATGACTACTGAAGATATAATCAAGGAAGTATTAAAAGTAAGAGATGTTAAAAAGACAACTATCTATATGAATTTACAAAACAAGAAAGTTATAGAGAGAGTTTGAAGAAATTACTATCAATTAAAAAAATAATAATTAACTGGAGGAAACTCCAGTTTTTTTTGTAAAAATAAATTGAATTTTAAGGCTTTTTATGTATCTTATAGGAAGACTTATTTTTTAATTTTTATAATTTGAAAATTTTTGTATTCGATACTGAAACTACTTGATTTATAGATAAAAAAGAATCAGACTTAGATAAACAGCCACATATTATACAATTTGCAGGAATTTTGGGTAATTTGGAAGATTGAAAATTTATTGAAGAAAAAAGAGTTGATATCTATATAAATCCATGAATTTCAATTCCTTATTGAGCTAGTTTAGTTCATCATATTTATGATATAGATGTACAATGAAAGCCACTTATTGAAAATAGTATAGAGGAAATATTACATTATATAAACACTCCAGATGTTATAATTTGACATAATGTTGAGTTTGATGAAGAAATGTTAAAACTTGAGTTAAAAAGGCTTTGAAGAGAATATGATTATAGACCAAGACAAGTAGTGTGTACAATGAAAACTACAGTTGATTTTTGTGCTTTGAAATGAACTTCTGAAACTAGATTTAAATATCCAAAGTTAAGTGAATTATATAAAACATTATTCTGAGAGTATTTTACTTGAGCACATAATGCTATAGTCGATGTAGAAAATACTTTGAAATGTTTTGTTGAACTAGTAAAAAAAGATGTTATAAAAGTAGAAGAGAAAAAAGAAGTTGTTATGAGTTTGTTTTAAAGAGAACTGAGAGCTGAGTATTAAGTATTAAGTCTGATTGTGTAGCCAATGCTAATAATCTTTCTACTACTTATTACTTATTACTTATTACTTATTACTTAATACTAATTTATGAGTTATAATGACCTGGTAAATATAGATGAATTTTGACAAAAAAAAGAAGAATTTAAAGAAGAAAGATGAGATGTAGCATTTTATTGTAAAGATTGTAGAAAAATAGTTCAAACTGACAGACCAAATCCAAATGGCTATAAATTTATTTGTAAAGAATGTGGATGATTAAATATAGCTATTTGAACTTTGGAATGATTGAAATCTAATTATAAAATTAAATAATTATATATACGGAATTTTTCTTTTAAAATAAAGAAAGAATAAGATTTTTTAAAAAAGTTTTGCAATTTTATATAAATCGTATATATTTATTATATAGAAATTAAAAGTATATAATTTTAAAAAATTAACATAAAAACTTTAATATTTCTACTATAACTATTTAAAATCTAACATTTAAAATTTAATATTTCTTGATTATGGATAAAAAAGAAGCTTTAGCTAATGCTCTATCAATGATAGAAAAACAATTTGGTAAATGATCTATAATGTTGCTTTGAGATAATGAAGCATGACAAAAAGTTGAAACTATTTGATCTGGTTCTATTGGGCTTGATATAGCACTTTGATGATGATATGGTAAATGAAGAGTTGTTGAAATATATGGGGCTGAATCTTCAGGTAAAACTACTTTGACTCTTCATGCAATAGCTGAGGTTCAAAAAGCTTGATGAACTGCAGCTTTTATAGATGCAGAACATGCATTAGATCCAGAATATGCTAGAAAGATTTGAGTAAATACAAATGAACTTATTATATCACAACCAGATTATGGGGAGCAGGCTCTTGAAATAGTTGATTCTTTAGTTCGTTCATGAGCAGTAGATTTAATAGTAGTTGATTCTGTTGCTGCTCTTACTCCAAAAGCTGAAATAGAATGAGAAATGTGAGATAGTCATATGTGATTACAAGCTCGTCTTATGAGTCAAGCGCTTAGAAAAATAACATGAGCTATAAATAAATCAAAATGTACTGTTATATTTATCAATCAAATAAGAATGAAAATATGAGTTATGTTTGGTAATCCAGAAACTACAACTTGAGGTAATGCATTGAAGTTTTATGCTTCTCAAAGACTTGAAGTAAGAAAAAAAGACAAGATAGAGGACGGAACTTGAGATGGAAAAGAAATTACTTGAAATAGAGTAAGAGTAAAGGTTATAAAAAACAAAATTGCTCCTCCATTTAGAGAAGCTGAATTTGATGTAATGTACAATGAATGAATAAGTAAAATAGGTGAAACTCTTGATGTTTGAACTGAACTTTGAATAATCAAAAAATCATGAGCTTTCTATTCTTATTGAGATACAAAACTTGGGCAATGAAGAGAAAATTCTAAAAATTTCTTAAGAGAAAATAAAGAAATTGCTAAAGAGATAGAAGATGTTATAAGAAATAGTTTGTAAAAGGCAAAAAAGAGAGAGTAAAATCTCTCTTTTTTTTCTTTTCTTGCCTTTTTTTTCTTTTTGCTTATATTTTATTGGAATTGAGAAATGAGTAGTAAGTATTAAGTTTTGGTTGTAGCCAATGCTAATAATCTTTTCAAAAATACTTACTACTTAATACTTACTACATAATACTAAAAAATGAAATATTCTTACAAAGTTTTAAAAAATTACCTACCTTTCCTGGATTCTGCAAATCAAGTTGCACAAGATATAATTATGCATACTGCAGAAGTTGAGGAAATTCATTCTAAAAAGAAAGATTTTGAAAATATAGTTTATTGAAGAATAAAATCAATAAATACTCATCCTGATGCTAATGCTTTGAGAGTATGTATGGTAGACATATGAGAAAATGACTATTTACAAATAGTTTGTGGATGATCAAATTTAGAAATATGACAAGCAGTTGCAGTTGCAAAGATATGAGCAAGTGTTTTATGGCATGGTCAAGGAGAACCTGTCGTGATGAAAAAAACAGCTATAAGATGAGTTGAATCATATGGTATGATTTGTGCATCTGAAGAGATATGATTAAAAGCAAAATTTCCAGCAAAAGATGAAAAAGAAATACTAGACTTATCATTTATAGGTGCAAAAGTATGAACTAATATAGCAGAAGTATTAAATTATGATGATGAAATTATAGAAGTAGATAATAAATGAATAAATCATAGACCGGATATGTTTAGTTACGTGTGACTTGCTCTTGAATTAGCTGTCATAAATTGACAAAAAGTTGGATTAGAATACGAAAAAAATGATTTTTCTAAAGAAGTTGATTTAGCTATCAAAAATGAGATTCCAGAAGTAGTAAAAAGATATATATGATTAAAACTTTCTTGAGTTTCAAATGTGGAATCAAGTGAAGAGATTAAAGTAGTAGTTGAAGCTTCATGAAATAACTCTAAATGATTACTTGTTGACATAAGTAACTACTCACTTTATCTTTATGGTCAACCAACTCACTGTTTTGATGCTGATAAAATTTTTTGAAGCATAGTTATCAGATATGCGAAGGATGAGGAAGAGTTTATCGCCCTTGATTGAAAAACTTATAAATTATCAAGTGAAGATATAGTTATAGCTGATGGTGAAAAAGTTTTAGCTCTTGGTTGAGTTATAGGTTGAGCCTTGTCAGCTGTTTCTGATACAACAAAAAATATAGTGATAGAATGAGCTAATTTCAATCCAAAAATAGTAAGAAAAACAGGAAGAAGACATGGTATAAGAACTGATAGTTTAAATGTATTTGAAAAGGATATTCCTACAGATTTAGCTATTTACTGAGTTAGTCTAATTTATAGAAAATTAAATGAAGTTTTTCCAAATCTAAAAATTGAATGATTTTCAGATATTTATCCAAAACATCAAGAAGTAGTAAAAGTTCCTTTTGATTTAAGTTTTATAAATAATTTAATAGGGGCAGAATATAGTGAAAAAGATGCTTTAGATGTACTTGAAAAACTAGGCTTAGAATTGAGTTGAAGTGAATTAATAGTACCATTTTTTAGAACTGACTTACATTACAAAGCTGATATAGCTGAAGAAATAGCTAGAATTAAGTGACTAAATAGTATAGAAACAACTATCCCAAGAATTACTCTTTGAGCAATTATTCAAGACAATATATATAAGCTTAAAAATGATGTTAGAGATTTCTTTGTAGATAGAGGCTATTTTGATATGTATAATTATAGCTTCGTAAATGAAAGCCTAATGAATAGACTCTCTTCTAATACAGAAAATCTTGTCCCTTTAAAAAATAGCTTAAGTGAGGATATGACTCATATGAGATGAAGTCTTATTCCAAATTTGATACTATCACTAGAAAAAAATATTAGACAGAGAAATGATATGAAATTGTTTGAATTTGAAAAAGTATTTAATTTATCTTCGGATTCTAAAATAAATGAATTTTATTGTATATCATGAGTAGTTACTAGTGAAAATGATATAGTTTATTATAATTTACAGGAGAATATATCGGATCTATTTAGAAAAATATGAGTAGATAGCTATATGTTTACAAAACCAAAAAATTATCCTACTTATGCTCATAGATGAAGAACTGCAAGTATTGTAGTTAGATGACAAGAAGTTTGAGTAATTGGAGAAATTCATCCTTTTATCGCTAAGAAATTTGAGCTAGATTCTAGAATATGATTTTTTGAAATAAATGCTGATAAATTAAAAACTCTTGTTTACTCTAAAGTAAAAGCAAAAGAAGTTTCATCATTTCAAGAAAATAATTTTGATTTAAGCTTCGTTGTATCTAAAGATATAGTTTGAAAAGATATATTTGTAACTATTTCGAAAACTGACCCAAAGCTTATTCAAAAAGTAGAACTTTTCGATATATATGAAAATGAAGATAAACTTCCATGAAAAAGAAGTCTAAGTTTCAAGATATATATTCAATCACTTGAGTGAACTCTATGAGATGATGTAAAAAATAATTTAATCAAAACAATTATAGAAAGAGTTTGAAAAGTTTGATGAGTTTTGAGATAAACTTGATAAAAAACCATTTTTGAGTATATTTAAAATATCTGTTTTATAGGCTGCACGAGGCTTAGATTTTTTCCTTACAAAAACAATCTATAAAAGAGGTTCCAAATTGTAATAGAGGGTAGGATTTCTTCATTGACTTCTTCGAATCGATTACGGGCTTCTTTCATTCCTACTATTAGAAGGAATACAAAATTTGCTTTCTGACCTTAAAATGGATTTAAAAAGTGAATAGAGAATAATGAATAATTAAAGAAATTTAATAAAATCAGAAAATCTTTTTTTATTCACTATTAGTTATTAATTATTAGTTATTAATTATTAGTTATAATGTTACTTACTGATGAACAAATCCAAAAATTAAAAACTGCTTGAGTTAGATATCCTGATGTAAATGAAACTTGTATAGGATGCAGTGCTTGTGTTGCAATATCTTGAGATGTCTTTGATTTAAATGACGAATGAAAATCTGTTGTTAAATCACTTGATTCTTATGAGGATTTTTGAGTTGACGATTCTATAATGGCTTGTCCAGTTAATGCAATAACTTGGAAAAATTAGTTTTTAAAAAACTTTAAAAATATCTTGATTTTTAATCTACTAGGTTTATTACTAGTAGATTTTTTAGTTTTTAACAATTAGGTGATTTTTTTTAACATCATTGTATAAATTTTGTTAGCATAAATTGATTTTTTTATTATAAATACAAGATATCTAGAGACATAAAAAAAAGTATGTTTTTAAATACAATTTGTTAAAAACTAGACAAAAAGTTTTTTTATAGTCTTTCTTTTAATTTTTAATTTCTTTGACGATGTGAATCAAATATGTAAAAAATAGAGCTGGAGATATGTTTTTGTTTGATATATCTAGAATTGAAAGAGCAATAGAAAAAGCAGCAGAAGCTACAAATTATTTTGATACTTCATTTGTTGATTCAGTAGCAGTGGAAGTACTTTCTGATTTAAACAGCAAAGTATCTGATATAGATGGAGATTGTTTTGTTTACATTGAAGCTATACAAGACTCAGTTGAAAGAAAACTAATGGAAAAGGGTTTTTATGATATCGCAAAAGCTTATATCATATATAGAAATGAAAGAGCAAGAAAAAGAGAAAAAGAAAAGGAAGAGATTGAGAAAAAATTAGAAAAAAAGACATTAAAAATTATAAAATCAAATTGAGATAAACAAGTTTTTGATATAGAAAAAATTAGAGAAACTTACAAAAAAGTATCTTTTTCACTAGCTCGTAGGTGTAAATTTGAGGAATTGGAAAATTCACTTAAAAAATATATAGTTGATGGGATGAAAACAAGTGATATTTTGAATATGATGATAAAAGCTTGTATAGACTTAACAACTGTTGAAAATACTTCTTGGCAATTTATAGCAGGTAGACTTGCTATGGTTGACTTGTATAAAAAAGCTTCAAAAAATAGAGATATCAAAATAAAAGATGTTTATTCAGCTAAATCATTTAAATCACTTTTTGACGAATATATAGATAAAGGTATTTATTATAGAGATTTTTATAAGCACTATAGTGAAGAAGATATATTAAAAGCTTGAAAACATTTAGAAAAAGATACTGATTTTACATACAACTATACTACAGTTTTGATGTACAAAAAAAGATATCTTTTAAATCCAAATAAAGTTATAAAAGAACTTCCACAAGAGATGTATATGGCATCAGCTCTTTTCTTGGCTATTCCTGAAAAGAAAGAAGATAGACTAAAAACGGCTTTAAAGATATATGAATATTGTTCAAAAGCCATGATTTCTCTTCCGACTCCAACTCTACTTAATGCTAGAACAAACTATCATCAATTATCAAGTTGTTTTAAATTAAATGTAGATGATGATTTGAGATCTATATATCACAATGTTGAAAATATGGCTCAAATATCAAAATTTGGTGGTTGAATAGGTGTTTATATGTGAAATATAAGAAGTAAAGGATGATCTATAAGATGAATAAAATGAACTTCTGCATGAGTACTTCCATGGATAAAAGTTATAAATGATACTGCGATAGCTGTAAATCAACTTTGAGCTAGAGCTTGAGCTATAAGTGTAACTCTTGATATGTGGCACAGAGATATATATGATTTCTTGGATATGCAAACTGAAACAGGTGATATTAGAAGAAAGTCATTTGATGTATTTCCTGCAGTTTCTATTCCAGATATATTTATGAGAAGAGTACAAGAAAACACAGATTGGACACTTTTTGATCCAAAAGAAATAAAAGATGTAACTTGAGTAGCTTTACAAGATTTGTACGGAGAAGAATTTGATAAATTTTTCTTAGAATGTGAAAATAATCCAAAACTTGAATTAAAAGAAAAAACAAGTGCAAAAGAATTATTCAAAAAATTCTTAAAAACTACAGTTGAAACAGGTATGCCTTATGTATTTTTCCGTGATACTGTAAATAATCTAAATCCAAATAAACATGCTTGAATGGTATATAGTACACAATTATGTACAGAAATACTTCAAAATACAAGCCCAGCTAAATTTGCGGAAGAAACTTTTGAAGATGGAACAGTAAATATAAAATACACTCCTTGAGATACTGTAGTATGTAACTTAGCTTCAATAAATATAGCTCGTGTAAATACACCTGAAATGATAAAAGAGGTAACTGAAATTTCAATGAGAATTCTTGATAATGTAATTACTCTAAATTATTATCCTATAAAAGAATCTGAAATAACAGCTATGAAGTATAGATCTGTATGACTTTGATTCTTGGGATTAGCTGAATACCTAGCGGTAAATAAACTAGCTTATGATAGTAAAGAAGCAAGAGATAGAGTGGATGAGATAATGGAACTTTTTGCTTATGAAACACTAAAGGCATCATGTGATTTATCAAAAGAAAGGGGAGCTTATTCTCTTTTTGATTGAAGTGATTGGTCTAAATGAATAATAATGTGAAAAGATAAAAAATGGTTTAAAGAAAACTCGAAGATTTCTGATAAATGGGCAGTTTTGATAGATGATATACAAAAAAACTGAGTTAGATTCTCTTACCACTTAGCATGAGCTCCAAATACTTCTACAGCATCAGTTGTGTGAACAACAGCAGCACTTCTACCAATTTATAAAAAATATTTCATAGAAACAAATTCTGTAGCTCCATCAGTAATAGTTGCTCCAAATTTAGATAGTGAAAACTTCTGGTTCTATAAAGAATATGTAAATATGAATATGAATGATGTAATTGATATGATGAGTGTAGTTTGAAAATGGTTAGATCAAACAGCATCATTTGAATGGATTATAAACCCTGATAAAGTAAGTCCGGCTGAATTGTATAGCTACTACATAAAAGCATGGCAACAATGAATTAAAACAGTGTATTATGTAAGAAGTATGAGTCTTGATGTGAAAGAATGTGTGAGTTGTAGTGGGTAATAAAAATCTACCAATAATAATTTTACAAAAAAATCTTTGTTCATATAATTGGACAAAGATTTTTTAATCAATAGTTTATGAAAAGGGCGGATGTGAAGGTGTGATTTGCTTGTAATAATATGTGTAGTTTCTGTGTACAGTGAGATAAGAGATTTAAATTTAAACCTCGTACTATCGATGAGATAAAAAACATATTAAAAGAAGAATTTCAAAATTGAGCTGAATCACTTGTATTTACATGATGAGAGCCAACAGTTCATCCAAATTTGATTGAAGCTATTAAGTATGCTAAAGAAATTTGATTTAAACAAATACAAATACAATCAAATGGTAGAAATTTTGCAAAACTAGATTATTTACAAGATCTTATAGATGCATGAGCTACTGAATTTAGTCCATCAATTCATGGTTTTCATAAAGAAGTTCATGATAGTCAGGTTTGAGCTAAATGAGCATGGGATGAAGTTGTAAGAGGACTTATTAATTTGAGAAAATTAAATCAATTAGTTATAATAAATTCAGTAGTAACAAAATCAAATTATAAAGAAATCCCACAACTTGCAGAATTACTTATAAAACTATGAGTTAATCAGTTCCAATTTGCTTTTGTACATATACTTTGAAGTGCAGATAAAAACAAAGATGATGTAGTACCAAAGAAATCTGATTGTATGCCATACATACATAAAGCACTTGATTTGGCAAAAAAAGCATGAATTCCAGCTTTTACTGAAGCTATACCATACTGTCTGATGCAATGATATGAATGGGCTATATCTGAAAATATAATGCCTGAAACAACTGTAGTAGATGCAGAATGGAGAACTGAGAGTTATGCTGATTATAGATGGAATGAAAAGCAAAAAGGGATGAATGTAAAACATGTATAAAAAACAATGTATGTGAATGACCATGGAAGGAATACCCTTTAATTTACGGTTGGGATGAATTTATACCTATAAAATAAAAATAGGTTTCTTAAAAAATAAATAGATGTTAAATTATTAATAATTTGTATTTATGTATTGTCCAAAATGTAAAAGTGAAAATACGAGAGTTCTAGATACAAGAGTCGTGGAAAACTGAAAACTTGTAAAAAGGAAAAGAGAATGTGAAAACTGTTTTCATAAGTTTACGACTTTTGAAAGAATAGAGTTTCCTAAGTTTTTTGTATTAAAAAGTTGATGAAAAAAAGAGTTATATAATAGGGATAAACTTGAAAACTCAATACTTATGGCATGTAATAAGAGAGATATTGATATAGATAGAATCGAGCAAATGATTATTGATTTAGAAAATTCTTGGGCATCAAATAAAAATGCTATTTCAAGCAAAAGGATATGAAAAGATATACTTTCAGAACTTAAAAAACTTGATGAAGTAGCTTATATAAGGTATGCATCAGTTTATCATAATTTTTCAAATAAAGATGATTTTATAGAGTTTATAAGGGAGAGTTAATATTTTTCAAAAAGTCTTAGAAATAAGACTTTTTTTGATAAATAAAAAAATATTTGATAAATAATAAATTAAGTATATAATTTAAATTATTATAGATTATAACCATAAATGAATATGAATTATGAATTTTTATTTGATTATATTCGTAAATGATTTAATACACAATTATGATATAAAAGAAAATTTTATCTAGATAAAATTTTAAAAACAATTTGAGATAATACAATAAAAGTTATTTCTTGAATTAGAAGAGTTTGAAAAAGTTATATTTTGAGGCAGATTATAGCTAATTTAATTGAAAATAATATTTCATTAAATAATATTTTTTATATTCATTTAGAAGATGAAAGGCTTGAAAAAATCGAATTAAATGATTTGAGAGAAATATGGGATAGTTTTTTAATAAAGTATTATAAAGATTGAACTATTTATGTTTTTTTAGATGAAATACAAAATATAGAATCTTGGGAAAAATTTGTAAGAAGTTTGCAGGAGAAATATCAAGAAAAAATTCAAATCTTTATAACTTGAAGTAATAGTAATTTATTATCAAGTGAATTATCAACAATTCTAACATGAAGATATATTGATTTTGTTGTTTATCCTTTTTCATTTAAAGAATATTTAGAACTAAAAAATATCACTATAACATCAATAGATCCTAAAAAATATGAACTATTCAATGATTATCTAAGTTTTTGATGACTTCCTGAGGTTGTCAAAATTAGTGAATGAGAAATAAAAAATAATTATTTAAAGACTCTAGTACAATCAATAATTTTTAAAGATATAGTTCAAAGATATAATATAAAAAAAACAAAATTTTTAGAAGATTTACTTAAATACATATATTCTACTACTTGCTCAAATTTAAGTATTAATTCTATATTAAAATATTTAAAACAAGATTATAAAACACTAGATTATGAAACAGTAAATTCATATATAGAATATATAACTAATACATTTTTAATAAATAATCTATCAAGTATTTGAGATAAGACTAAACATATTTTAAAATGAAAAAATAAGTTTTATAGTATAGATACGTGAATAAGAAATATTTATTCTCAAAACTTTGATATAGAAAAAAATATTGAAAATTTTGTTTTTATTGAGCTTAAAAGAAGATGATATGAATTAAACTTTTTAGAATGAAATGGATTTGAAATTGATTTTTTTACAAATTCAATGCAAGATAAAAGATATTTTCAGGTTTCGTATTCAATCAAGGAAGAAAAAACTTTTTTAAGAGAAGTTAAACCGTTTTTTCAAGTTGAAGAACAGTATAAAAAAGTACTTTTAACATTGGATAATGAAACAAAAGATTATAAATGAGTAGAAATAAAAAATATAATTGATTGGTGTCTAGAATAATTTATTTATAATGTGGCTAAAATGATTATAGTTAATTTGTAAAAAAAGTCTTATTTTTAAGCCTTTTTTTGATAAATAAACAAAAATATGTTAAAATAATCAAAATAAAAAATAAAAATAAAAAATGGATTTATCTGAGGTAAAATTCCTATATGAAAATACATCATTAAATCAAGTTTCAAAAGAAGTAAGAAAGGCAGTTTTTCTATTGCTTAAAACTCCTCTAGAGCAAAATATTACTGATACTCAAAAGTCAGTAGAACTTATAGAATCCTTACTCGATTATATAGCTTTTTTAGAGTGAATATTTTTGCCAGTTTGACAACATTTTACAGCAGAGGAATTGAAAATGCCTTGAATTAAAAGTTTATTAAAAATTGAAAATAGATGAGATGAAAAAGAAAAAAGAGAGATTTTAGAGTTTTTTAGAGAGCAGTTTAGAGGATTATATCCTGGAATTTTTAGTTGAAGCGGTTATGTTTGACCCTTTTCCTCTGATAATCCTGCAAGTATTTTGATTGATGCTTGCGAATGATTAGAAATAATAAATACATTTAGGTTATATTTCACAGATGAAGAAATAAAAATAATGACTCTTAGATGAAATTTTTTAAATAATGTTTTTAATAAAAATCATTCAGGATATTGGGAGAAACATTTTAAAATGGTATTTGAAATTTGAGAAATTATATGAATTACTTCAAAACTAAAAGAAAATCATGATTTATGTTTATCTAAACTATTTTTAAGTTTTTCTAAGTTAGATTCAACTTATTCTTACATTAAATTTTTATTATTTCTTGAAAAGTTAAAATATATTGAATGATTTAATTTTGAATGAATTCTTGATTTAGATTTAACTAGTTTTTTTGAATCAAAAGAAAAACTAAATTTTTATCTTGACTTTATAGAATATTTTGAGATCAAAGATATAAAATTCTTTGAAGATGAAGATATTAAAGAATTTTTAGAAAATTTTACTGAAGATAATATAAGAAGTATTAAAAAATGTGAAGATTGGTTTTGAAGAAAAATTACAATAGAGGATTTAAAAAACTGAACATTAATAATAGTTTATAATATTTATACTCTACTTAAAGACAAGCCAAATAGACCACTTAAAAGTATTAAAATCATTTTTGACTATATAGATATAAATAATAATTGAGTACTATCAATTGATGATAATATGATTTATAGATTTGTTGGATTTTGTAAAAACTTTATTTTAACAGAAATCACAGAAGAAAATGTATGAGAAATCATAGATGTAGTTCAAAAAGTAGTTTGAATGAAAATGACTTTAAATTGGTTTAAAGATGAAAAATTATATAAATTACTAAAACAATTTAAAAGAACTGATAATGAAGAATATATAAAGTTTTTTCAAAACTTTCCAAAATATACTTGAGTTGATAAAAAATGAAATAAATTCGAAGAAGATTGGAATATAAAACATTTTGAAGAAGATAAAGAATTAAAATGGATACTTCTTCAAGAACCTTCATTAGAATTTATCAATTTATTTTCTCTAAATTTTAATAGCTACTCTGATGTACTATCAAACAAAAGCTTCCAAGTTTTTTATCAAAATGTTTCAGAGCAACATAAAAAAAATACAGTAAAATTTATAAAATTTGTAAGAAAGTATAATCTTTTTGAAATAAAATTAGCTGATATAAACTGAGATTTTGTAAGACAAATATACAAAAACTTTGGTGATTATCATGTATCAGCAAATATACCAATTTTTCCAGAATGATTTTTTGAAGATAGTGTAAAATCATTAAAAGATTTTGAGAATAACTTTTTATTGTTTCTTATATCTGAAAATAGTAGTTTATATGATAATTTATCTTATATTTGTAAACTATACAACATTACTGTAACTGTTTCATGATTTAAGGAAGTACTTGAAGAGCTAGAAGATAAAGAAACTCCATATCTTTATTTACTAAAAGAACCTTGACTAAAATGGAAAGCTCGTTTTATTATAAGAAATTATAAAATATGATTTTGAAATGATATAGATCTAAAAACATTACTTCAAGTTTTATGTAAAACTACAGATGAACTAGAAGAAATAAATTATTCACGTTGGGAACTTTTGGAAATAATGGTATACCAAAATGAAGATGAAAAACTTGATTATTTATGTGAAAGTTTTTGTAACACAGATGAAAAGAAAAGAAAGTTTTATAGAGATTTGTTTAGTCAAAAAGATTGAAATTTACTTTTAAATAGAGATAAAAGAACTTTATTAAAACTAGTTTTTGATAGAAATGTAGAATTATGACTTTTAAAGATTTTTTTAGAAACATTTTCTTGAGTTACTTTATGAAAATTAGTTAAGTATTATAGAGATAGTTGATTAG
Organism: Candidatus Altimarinus sp.; assembly: GCA_020724225.1. GTDB lineage: Bacteria > Patescibacteriota > Gracilibacteria > BD1-5 > UBA6164 > Altimarinus. The sequence goes on from DYHI01000001.1 coordinate 17,509, forward strand.
GAGAATTGTTTTTATTATCAAGTGATGATGTTATGATTTTTCTTACCCAATATGCAATAGATAAAAATGATTATTACTATTTAAAACATAATTTTTGGATAAGAGATTGAAAAAAAAGAAATTGATATGATTCATTGCCAAATTGGGATTTAGAAAAATTGAAAACATTACTTGATAAAACATGATGATTTTTAACAGAAACTTTTGTTAAAAGATTTGTTATTGAATGATGTAGTGAAGAAGAGCTTGATAAGTTGATAAAAAGTTATAATGAAACTTCTGCCAAATTACTTTGATCTGAAAAAATAGAGTTTGATGAAGCAGATGATGGTATGGTAGAAGCCATATATATGGCATATAGACCAACAACTTTTACTATAGAGCAAATTAAAAAGTATTTAAATTATGAATTACAAGACAATTCACATCATTTAGATAAATTAGATTTTAAAAGAGAGTGATATGAATGAGAATTATTTATTAGTGAAAAAAGACTAAAAAATTGAGAAAAAATTGATTTACCAAAAATTCACGAAATAGAAAATTGAGTTTTACATAAATGAAATGAAAATATAGAATTTGATGTTTTAAAGTTCTTTAATTCTGCAACTGATTTAAAAGTACTTTATCCATTATTAAATCAAATTTACTCATTAAATAATGATTATAGAATAGAAGATTATAGGGCAACAATTTGAGATTGAAACTATGATTATACAAAGCTTTTAAACTTGGCTTCAATATTTTGAATAATTACAAAAGATAGTTTCTGAGATGAAGTATTATCTCCTTTGATAGATTTCATAAATTTCCAAGAACTAAAAACAACCTTTGAAAAGCTTAAAATGATAAAAGATCCAAAGTTTAGAAAATTATTTGGTGATAGTTTCAAAGAAGAATTTTTAGATGATTTTGAAGAACTAAAAAAATGCTTCAAAAAAATATTATTTGAACAATTAAAATTTATAGCTCAAAGAATAAAAAGAGAAATAGAAAAAGAAATACAAAAATTTCAAGATGAAAAATGAGAATGAGAAAAGATAAGATTTGTTTTGTGTAAAAATATTACTTCATTCTTTGCTATGGCTTGAAGTAAACTCTGTACTGCAAATGATGTAGAAAGACACAATGAGGAAAGATATATTCCCGTTAATATAATTGATGATAAGTCAAAACAAATAGTTGGTATGCTTATGATGTATATAGAAGAGTGAAGAGATTATTTGGTAATAAGATGATTAAATTTGAGAAGTGAAATGTATCAAAAGTATAACATAGATGGTATAACTGAAGCAATGGTTAATTTTATAAAAGAGTTAGCAATAGCAAATAATTATAAAAAAGTATATATTCCAGAAAATTCTAGTCAACATCTATTAAGTAATAATGATTTATTTAGAAAAAGTCTAACAAAAGTAAGTGAAAGAAATAAACGAAAAGTTGGGTTTGAAATAAAAGATATATTTTATTGATGAAGGATATGACAAGATTGATGATTTAAGGCTGAAAGATTGTATTTGTTTTTAGATTTATAACTACATCAAAATATTTAAAATACTAAAGTCAAGCTGATTTTAGTATTTTATTTTGCATTTTTATGTAACTAGGGGTAGTATATAAATGTAATAATTATTACTACATATAGTAAATAAAAATAAATTTAAGGCCATATAGTTTATTTTAGTTTTATTATATAAATACTTAGTTAATTTCCTTTTATATGCAAATCTTTAAGATAAAAAAAAGAAACTGATCTATAGTTACTTTTGATACAAGCAAAATAGAAAATGCAATTAAAAAAGCTATTGAGTCAGTTTGAGGAACAGATTTTGGTGAAGTAGTTATGTTATCGAAAAATGCAGTAGATTTAACTGCTAAAAAAATAGGAAAAAATATTCCAACAGTTGAGGATATACAAGATTCTGTAGAAGAATCTTTGATAAAGGCCTGACATGATAAAGTTGCAAAATCATATATACTTTATCGTCAAAAAAGAACAGAAAATAGAGCTGATAGAAATGTGGTAGTTGAAGTAGTTGATACAATGAATGAATATCTTGATAAATCTGATTGGAGAGTAAATGCAAATGCAAATTCAGGGTATAGTTTATGAGGTCTTATACTAAATGTTTCTGGAAAGGTAACTGCTAACTATTGGTTAAGCCATATTTATCCTGCCGAAATAGGAAATTCACATAGAAATGGTGATATACATATACATGATTTAGATATGTTTTGTGGGTATTGTGCAGGATGGAGCTTAAGACAATTACTTGAGGAATGATTTAATTGAGTTGGAACTAGAACTGATTCAGCACCAGCAAAAAATTTGCAATCTGCTGTTAACCAGATGATAAATTTTCTTTGAACTTTGCAAAACGAATGGGCTTGAGCTCAAGCATTTTCAAGTTTTGATACTTATCTTGCACCATTTGTACATAAATATGAAGAACATTTGAGAGAGGAGTTGGATCAAATTAATGCTAAATTTGAGTCAGAAAAAACAAAGGAAGATTATATTTATGATAAGACATACGAATATGTTTATCAACAAATGCAAAATTTTATATTTGGGTTGAATGTGCCGAGTAGATGGGGTACCCAAACACCATTTACAAATATAACTCTAGATTTTGTTTGTCCTCTAGATTTAAAAGAAAAAGCTTTATTTTTAGGTTGAATAAAATCTTGATATTATAAAAAAAAGTATGGTGAACTTGAAAAAGAAATGAGAATAATAAATAAAGCACTTCTAGATGTGTATGTAAAATGAGATAATTCAGGAAGAGTTTTTACATTTCCTATACCTACATACAACATAACCCCAGACTTTCCTTGGAATGATCCACTAGTTGACGATTTATTTGAGATGACAGCAAAGTATTGATTACCATATTTTCAAAACTTTGTATGAAGTCAATTTAAAAAGATTAAAAAAGAGGATTGAACAAGTGAGTTGGTAGAAAATGAAAATGCATATAAACCAGGTGCTGTAAGAAGTATGTGTTGTAGATTACAACTTGATTTAAGACAATTAGAGAAAAGATGAAATGGCCTTTTTGGTTCAGCTGAAATGACTTGAAGTATAGGGGTAGTTACTTTAAACCTTGCTCGTATATGATATAATTACAAATGAGATTTAGAGTGATTTAAAAATCAGGTTAATTATTTAATGGAAGTTGCAAAAACATCGCTAGAATTAAAAAGAAAGGTAATTACAAAATGGCTTGAAAATTGACTTTATCCATATACATATAGATATCTAAGGAGTTTTAGAAATCATTTTTCAACGATTTGAATTAACGGTATGAATGAAGCAATTTTAAATTTCACTAGTTGAAAAGAAGATATTTCAAGTCAAGTCTGAGAAGAAATAGCTATAGAGATACTTGATTTTATGAGAGAAAAGTTAAAAGTTTTTCAAGAAGAAACATGAAATCTTTATAATTTAGAAGCAACACCTGCTGAATGAACAACATATAGATTTGCTCGTGAGGATAAAAAACAAATCAGTGATATAATTCAGGCTTGAACTGAAATTGCACCATATTATACAAATTCTACACAATTACCAGTATGATTTACTGATGATCCTTTTGAGGCTTTGGAAAAACAAAATGATTTGCAGTGTAAATATACTGGGGGAACTGTACTTCATCTATATATGTGAGAGAGATTACATGATGCAATGAGTTGTAAAAACTTTGTAAAAACAGTTTTATCAAATTATCAGCTACCTTATATAACTATAACTCCTACATTCTCTATCTGTCCAAAGCATGGATACATAACATGAGAGCATGATTTTTGTCCTAAATGTGATGAAGAAATATGATATAAATGAACTAAATTTGATATGGAGACAAGGGAAAAGTATAGTGATAATTTTGAAAAGTTAACTAAAGAAAGGGAAAGTTTAATTTAATAATTTTTTATAAAACAATGGAAACAAATGTAATAAATAGAACAAAGTGTGAGATATTTACAAGGGTTATGGGGTATTATAGACCTGTAAGTAATTTTAATATCTGAAAAAAGTGAGAGTTTTATAGTAGAACTTATTTTTGTTATGATGATAATAAGAAGTTTATAGAGGAGAATAGGTAGTTGATTTCCCTCTTTTGTAAAGAGGGTTAGGGTGATTTTGTATCTATATTGTCATCCTGAACTTGTTTTAGGATCTTTTATCCATAAAATTACATTTAGACTTACTTTTTTATTCAAAAAAGTAACAAAAAGAATTTAAGAGGATGAATCTTCGCAGATGAAATAAATAATGTTTAGTGAGTCGTTTTATAGCGAAGTTATCCCCTTAAAAATCCCGATGATACACATCGAAAATGTTATTTGAAGGATTTTTCATTTTATTATATTTTTATAATTAATTCCATAATTATTCATTTTTCACTATTAATTATTCACTATTTTTTATGTTAATTTGATGAGTTGATAAATTCTCGCTTTTGGATTTTCCTGGGGAACTATCTTGTATAGTATTTACAGTTTGATGTAACTTGAGATGTGGATATTGTCATAATCCAGATTTTGTATTGCCTGACAATATAAAAAATCTTTCAAAAAATCTAATTCCTGAAAATATATTTTTTAATTTTTTGGAGAAAAGAAAATGACTTTTGACAGGAGTTTCTATATGTTGATGAGAGCCAACAATGCAAAAAGATTTATATGATTTTTGTCAAAAAGTGAAAAATATGTGATTCAAGGTTAAACTTGATACAAATTGAGTTAATCCTGAGATTATTCAAAAGCTTTTAGATGATAATTTACTTGATTATATCGCTATGGATGTTAAAAATCCATTAGATAACTATCAACAAATAACTTGAATAGTTGAAAATATGAATAATTATAAGAAAAGTATAGAAATTATAAAAAACTCAAAAATTGATTATGAATTTAGAACAACTATTATTTCTTGAACTCATACTGAAGATAGTATAGAAAAAATATCAAAATCAATTTTTGGTGCTAAGAAGTACTTTTTACAAAATTTTAGATCTTCTAATACTTTGGATAAAGATTTTATTTGAAAATGTTTCTCAAAAAATGAATTAATAAACTTCAAGGAAATAGCATCAGTAAATGTTTGAAATGTAGCAATTAGATATTAAAAATAATTTTTGAAAATAAATATTTTTATATATAATTTTCAGAGCAAATCAAAAAAACTTATTATAATTACAAAATTAATCTGTTAATTTGTAATTTTTTAATCTATAATTTATAAAATCTATGTCTCATGATGTAAAAGCTAATCTTATATTTAATCCGAAATGAGATGATACTGTTGCTCACAGAACAATTATAAAGTGAAATACAACATGACTTTTTAATCTAAATTCTACAAAATATACTCGGGCAAAATCTATGTATCAGATAATGATATGAAATTTCTGGGTACCTGAAAAAGTAAAGTGATTATGAGAAGATGCAATACAATTCAAATCACTATCTCCCGAAGAACAAAGAGCATATAAATGAATATTGTCTTTTTTGATATTTTTGGATTCTATACAGACTGTAAATCTTCCAAATTTTAACGATTACATAACTGCTCCAGAGGTTAACTTAATACTTTCTATTCAAGCTTACCAAGAAGCAATTCACTCTCAAAGTTATGCTACAATTCTTGAAACAGTAGTTCCTTCTGATTTGAGAGATGAGATTTATTATTTTTGGAGAAGTGATAAACATTTGCTTGAAAGAAATGAATTTATATGATGAATTTATCAAGATTTTATAAATAATCCAACTGAAGAAAACTTGTTTAGATGAATTATTTGAAACTTCTTGCTTGAAAGTATATATTTCTATAATTGATTTGCATTTTTTGATACTCTTGCTAGTCAAACAAAGATGGTTGCAACAGATAGAATGATAAACTATATAAGAAGGGATGAATTAACTCATGTAACAATTTTTGCAAACATAATAAAAGATATAAAAAAAGAATTTCCTCATATTTACAATGAGTGAATTATTAAAGATATGATGTGAGTAGCTGTAGATCAAGAAATCAAATGGAGTAAACATATACTTTGAAATAGAATAATTTGAATGAGTGAAGAAAGTGTGGAAAATTATACTAGGTGGCTTGCTAATGGTCGTTTAGCTATGCTTTGAATAACTCCATTATATCCTAATATAATAACAAATCCTTTTAAACATCTTGAAGCACTTCAAGATAACAATAGTGAAAAATGAAATTTCTTTGAAAGTACAGTAACAAATTATACTCAATCAAGTTCTATGAAATGAAGTTGGGATTTCTAATAAAAAAACTGGTTTAATTTTTAATTAAACCAGTTTTTTTGTTATTTTATTGTTATACTTATTTTATCTTCAAGAGTATTTCTATTTGCAAAATCAAGTTTTAATGTAACGGTATATTCTCATGGATTTTTATATGCATGTGTAGGGTTTGCATCTGTAGAAGTTTCTCAATCTCAGAAATCCCAGAAGTAAGAAGTTATTTGTCATTCTGAATCCGCAGATGAGAAGTCAATTCATTGGTAAGTAGGTGCTACTTTTAAACTTGTTGTAATTTTTGCAGTTTGAGGTCTTGGTTTTAAAATCAGTTTTTTTGTCATAGAATATTCTTTTCAGTTTTCAGTAATAACTGTAAGTTTAATTGTATAGTTTCAAGCCTCAATATATTTATGTCATTGATTTACAGCATCTCTTTCTTCAGGAGGTGTTCCGTCTCAATAATCATAAATAAACTTTACTATATTTTCTCACTTTACTTCACTTTTTGAAGCATCAAATTTAACAGTAATAGGGATATATCAATTATCAGAAGGAATTATTTCTAAATCAAGAATAGCTTCCTTTTTAATTGAATCTATATATATATATTCTTTTATTACTTTTGAATTTTCACTATCTTTTATATTTTTAAATATATATTCTACTGCAATAGTAGATTTTCATTCATAGTTTATTGTATGATCAAGAGTTTTTCAAAATTTATCATTTGTTCAATCTCAATTTGTATCCCAATTAACTTCTTGTAATGAATATGTAGGATTATCCAATTTTACAAGTCTTGCATCAAATTTCAATGTAGTTGGAATTTCTAAATCTTGTATAAAGTAATCATTATTTTCATATCTTGGAGAAATTAAATTTGATTCGTTATAAATTTTTAGTGGAGTTTTTAATTTTATTTCTTTGTTTACTTCTATTTCTTTTGTTAATTCTTTTGTTTTTCAGTAACTGTCAACTATTGTAACAGTTATTTCTTTTTTTCAATAGCTAGTAAATGTATATTTTATTTTTGATGACTCTTCTTCATTTCAAACTTCTGCTTTAACAACTTTTTGGTAGTCTCAAATTTTCCATCTAAACTCTTCTATAAATCAGCTATCTAGAGAAATTTGAGGATCTTTTACACTAAATTCATATTCTAGATCACTTCATTCTTTTTTAATATTTATTTCTCAAGTAATTTTTGTTTCTTCATCTCATCTAATTAAAAATATTTTATCAATTTTTTTATCTGTTTTTCATTCTTTTCTTATATATAATCATACTAGTGTATCTGAAAAAATTATTTTTCAAGGAGTAAATATTTCTCATACTAGTTTTGGTTTTTCTAAATCATCTTCCATATACCATTCTATTTTTCAAAGATTTCTAAGATCACTAGCATCAAATGTAACTCTTTTTCATCAACTTTTAGTTGAGTCTTCCTTTATTTTTACTACACTTTTAAGTGATATAGAAGGAATATTTTCAACTTCCTTTATAATAGTTTTTCAGTCTACTTGTTTTTCTTGAACGGATACTTTTATATTATATGTTCATTTTTCTTTAAATTCTTTAATTATTATTGGAGTTATTTCTTCTACAGATTCTCAATTTCAAAAATTCCATATAAATTTCTCTACTTTGAATCATTTTTGAGCTTCTTTTTGAGCATAGTAAGTTAAATCGAATTTGATTGTTATAGGTCATATAAGATTTCAGAAATCTTCTTGTTTGATTAGAGATTCTGCTTTTCAAAATTTTTCAGTTATTAATTTTGTATTATCATAAACTTGTATATCTCAGTATGACATTTCTTGCCAATTTGGTAATGCATTTACTTTTTTAACGGTTACTAGCCATAAACTAGCTGTTATAAAAGTAATTAAAAGTAAAAATGTTGATAATATACCAAGAATAATTCTTCTTTTTTTGAATTCTTTTTTTGTAAGTAGAAATTTTATTCAGAAAATAGAAAAAAGTATAACTTCGACAAATAAAACTAGTGAAAAGATTATTGTTACAAGTTTTGCTATAAATGCATTTACATCATTTAGGCTAATTCATAGAGAATTGAAAAACATTACATCTTCAACAGTTTTTGCATTCATTACTACAAAGACTATAAATGCTCATCAAAGTATTAATCATATAAATGCTATAGCTCATATAAAAGCAAGAACTTGTCATGAAGTTGTTTTTTGTATCTTATTTGTTTTTAATTCAGTTTTAATATATATTTGCTCTCAAAGTTGAGATGGGTTTGTTTTTGTTTTAATATTTATATTTTTATTGTCATAAATATAATCTCCACTTCATTCTTGAGAAATATTATTATCTCATTTTAGATTTGTAATTTGTTTTACTTTTATAAGAATATTTGAATAAATTGGAAAAGTTGTAAAGTTTTCTTCAACTATCTTGTTATCTTTAATAAAATTGATTTTTATTTTATCACTTTCTGGAACTAAAGTTACATAATCATATTCATTTATCAGATTAATTTTGATAATATCATCTAATGAACTTATATTTGTGCTTATTGTATATTTTTTTTCAGCTTCTATTTTTTCAGCATTTTCAATTAATGACTCTAATGAATTATTTTCAGCAGATTCATTATTTTTTTCAACAATTTTTTCTCAATTTATTTGATTATTTTCACTTTCCTTAGTTAAATTTTCAGACATAATTTATGATTTATAAATCTTAAAAATATAAATGTTAAATTATTTTATAATATTTAAGCATTTATTTAGTTCTATTATATCATAAAATATATAAAAATATCAAGAAAAATGCATTGACAAATTTAAAAAAAACAAGCTACTAGGTTTTGTCTACCTAAACTATTATGGTTTCCGAAATTTTTCAATAAATTCGAAAACAATTTTCTAATTTTGATAGATCCAAAATTTTAGGAAATGGTAAAAATTCTCATTTATTTCAAAAAATCTGAAACCAATTTTGCTTAGGGGGTTATACTTGTTTATTTATTTATACTCTTATTTTTTTATTGGGAGAGCTACTAGGATTTACAAATAGCGGATTAGAATTTGACTGCTTCGTTGGGGTATTTTGTTTTGAAAAATTTTCAAGAGTTTTTTCTATATCAGTAGAATTCATTACAAAATCTGATTCATTAATTTCAATTTGCTCGATAGTTATATTATTAGTTATACTAAAAATTGCTTTTACAACTTTAAATTCTAGATTATTTATAAGAGTTCAAAATTTATCAAATGCTTTTTCTTTGTATACAACTAAAGGATTTCTTTGTGCATATCACTCAAAGGCAACTTCTTCTCTTAAACGACTCATTGAATCTATATGGTTCATCCATAATTCATCTATACTTTGTAATACTATTTTTCTTTCTATATCCAAAAATTGTTCTTCACTAAACTTATCTTTTTTTATTTTATCAAGTTCTTCAATTGCAAGATTTGAAATATATTCTTTAATTGTTTCTTTCAATGTAATTCAATAAATATCATCATTCTCTATTTTATCATCTATTAGTTCAATTCATAAAAATTCATTTATATCTTGCTTTAATTTTTGTTTATCCCAATTTTCTACTTCATCACTTAGTTGACTTTCAATAAGTGTAAAAAGTTGATTTTTTATCATTTCTTTTATATCTGTATCTATATTTTCAGATTCAAGTATTTTATTTCTTTTACTATAAATAATCTCTCTATGTTTATTTATAACATCATCATATTCTAAAACATGTTTTCTTATATCAAAATTGTGTCATTCAACTTGTTTCTGAACTGAAGTAACTTTTCTTGTTAACATGCCACTTTGAGTTAATGGTTCATCATCAGGAAGAGTTGCAAACATAGGAGAATTAAATATTCCAAATAACTTATCTCAACCAAATATTCTCATAATATCATCATTTGGTGATATAAGAAATTGAGTAACTCATGGATCTCATTGTCTTCAGGCTCTTCATCTTAATTGGTTATCTATTCTTCTTGTTTCATGTTTTTCAGTACCAATTATAAATAATCATCAAACATCAACAACTCATTCTCAAAGTTTTATATCAGTTCATCTCCCAGCCATATTTGTTGCGATAGTAACTGCTCATTTTTGTCATGCTCATGCTACTATCTCAGCTTCTTTATCATGTTGTTTTGCATTTAGAACATTGTGTTTAACTCATACTTCTGTCAATCTTTTACTTAAATATTCAGATTTATCTACTGATACAGTTCAAACTAGTATAGGTTGTCCTGTTTTATTTAGTTCTTGAATCATTTTTACTACATAATCAAATTTACCTTTTTCATTTTTAAAAAGTAAATCAGCTCTATCATCTCTGATAATAGGTTTATTTGTAGGTATAACTAGAGTTTCAAGTGCATAAACTTTGTAAAATTCTTCTTCTTCAGTTTTTGCTGTTCAGGTCATACCTGATAGTTTCCAATACATTCTAAAATAATTCTGAAATGTAATTGAAGCGAGAGTTTTTGATTCTCTTTGGATTTCAACCTTTTCTTTAGCTTCAAGTGCTTGATGTAATCAATCACTATATCTTCTACCAGGAAGAACTCTTCAAGTATGTTCATCAACAATTAAAACTTCATCATTAGCAACTATATAATCTTTATCTTTTTTATAAACTGCATGAGCTTTAAGTGCATTTTCTACATGATGAATATCATTGAAGTGAGCTCATATATATATATTTTCTATTTTCAATAATTCTTCTATTTTTTTTATACCATCTTCTGTTAGTGTTGCTGTTTTTTGTTTTTCATCAACTTTATAATGATTTTTTTCTTCTAACATTTTTGCAAGTTCTGCAAATTTTAAATATTTACTTGTAGGTTCATTGTCTGGCATAGATATGATAAGTGGAGTTCTTGCTTCATCTATCAAAATTGAATCAACTTCATCTATTATGGCGAAAAATAGTGGTCCCATTGATTTTGATTCTTTTGAAACTACCATATTATCTCTCAAATAATCAAATCATAGTTCATTATTTGTAGCATAAACTATATCAGATTTATAAGCTATTTGTTTATCTGTCTTCGATTGATTATGTGTTACAACTCAAACAGTAAGTCAAAGCATATTGTATAATACTCACATTTCTTCAGAATCTCTTTTAGCTAGATAGTCATTAACAGTTACTATATGAACTGGATTACCTGTTAGAGCATTTAGGTATGCTGGAATAGTAGCTACCAAAGTTTTTCATTCTCAAGTTTTCATTTCTGCTATATTTCCTTCATGAATCGCAAGTCATCCTATTATTTGAACATCGTAAGGAATCATATTCCAAGTTATACTTTTTCAACTTTTTAGATTAAATGTCTTTCAATTTAGTAGTTTTGTAGCTTGTTTAAGTAAAGCTATCGCATCAACCTTTATTTCATCTAAAGTTTGAGTTATTTTTTTACTATCTTCTTCTCTTTTGAAATCAAGTCATTCAAACAATTTTTTAAACTCTGCAGTTTTTTCTTTTATTTCTTTTTCTGTGTAATCTTCAAATTTAGATTCTTTTTCCTTTATCTTTTCAAGAATTTTCTTGAATCTATTTATTTTTTTTACATCAGGATCTCAAAATATTGTTTTAATTATTTGTTCTAACATAAGTTTTGTATTTAGTTTATAATGATTAATTTATTAGTTTTTAAAACTAGGGAATTATATTTAAAAGTCTTTAATTTCCAAAATAAAATTTGAGTTTTTGCTTTATAAATATAAAATAAATAAAAATATTGATTAAATTTAATCTCTAATTGTAAAAAAATGATTTCATATCTCTCTTGAAAAATAATAGACCTTTCTAATGGAAAATGTTCTATATTTGTATCATCTTGAATTTGATACGAAGTTCTTTTATCTGAAAATACTTCTTTGAAGTTAAATCTTTGAGATAATTTTGAACTTTTTATATACCATAATATAAATGAAAATAGTCAGTCTTTGTTTTGATTTATTACAAAAGAAGAAAAGGAATTATTTTTGGAACTTACAAAAGTATCAGGAGTATGATGAAAATCTGCTTTAAATATACTTGATTTATGATTTACTCAGATATTTGATGCAATTATTTCAGAGGATATAAACTTTTTGAGTCAAGCAAAATGAATTTGAAAAAAGATGGCTGAGAAAATAATAGTAGAGTTGAAAGATAAAGATTTTATAAAGTTAAAATATTCATCTTCATCAGTAAATCAATGAGATAATACTAATAAAACTGTATCTATTGAAAATAATATATATAAAGAAATAAAGTTAAGCTTGGTTGCTATGTGATATAACCAGTATAAGGTAGAAGAAATACTAAAAGATTTACCTGATGAATTAAAAGATATATGAGATATAATTCCATATGTAATCAGAAAAATAAACTAAATAAAAACTAG
>DYHI01000001.1:30183-30819 GCA_020724225.1 Candidatus Altimarinus sp.
TCGTAAGACTAGTTTTTATTTAGTTTATTTCAAATTAGTTAGCAGTAGGAACTTCTTCAGTAGCAGCAGGAGCTTCAACTGGAGTTTCAACTGTAGGAACTTCTTCAGTAGTAGCAGGAGCTTCAACAGTAGCTTCATCAGTAACAACATCAGTAGTACTAGTTTCAGTTGTAGTAGTTTCTTCTACATTAGTAACAGTATTGTTACCACAAGAAGTTAATGCAAAAGCTAAAACTAAAGCTAAGCTTAAACTTAATAATTTTTTCATAGTTAAATATTATAAGTAATAAAAGGCAAGCATATTATAACAAATATTTTAGCTTTTCAATATTTTTTTGAAAATTAACTTTACATTTCAGTATAATTTATTTTAATTTATTAAATTTTTATTTGTTTTTTTTATATTTTTTTATATTATTATATTGTATAATATTATATTTTTAAGTTCTTGATATAATGACTAGAATTTCATATAACTCTAGAAGAGGTAGAGTAAGAAAAACTTTGAAAGATTATTTAATTCCTGTTAGTGGTATAATCGTAATTTTTTTAATAATTTTTTTTATATAAATAATTTTTTTTATATCTTTTAAAATAAGCTTGTTGCAACTTATTGATTGGAAATTTATCATAACA
>DYHI01000001.1:30829-39141 GCA_020724225.1 Candidatus Altimarinus sp.
TAATTTTTTTAATAATTTTTGGTATTTTTTCATGAAATGATGAAGCTAAAGATACTAATTCTGAAATTGATATAGTTAATTCTACAAAGTGATTGGAAGTATTACTTGATGATGAAAAAACAGAAGCATATATTATGTCTGAAAAAAATGAAAAAACTTTAATAAGTTGAAGCTCTAGATTACTTCCATCTCAAAAGTTAATTATTAAAGAATGAAGTACTACTTTAAATTCTGATGACTTTGGTGAACTTAAGTTAAATAAAATGGGGGAATTAACTATGGATGAAAAATGAGGAATTAAATTAGTTTCTTCGGATTTATGGATAAATTCATCTAAGTGAATGAATATAGAAACAATTTATTTAAAAGCAAAAATATCAGCATGATCTGTTATTTCTATCAGTCAAAATGAAGCACTTAGTACTATATATGTAATATCAGGTTCTGCAGAAGTTTCAAATCTATCATGAAAAAAAACTTTGCTTTGAAATTTACAAAAACTAACTATTTCTAGACAAAATGCTTCAAATAAAGATTTAGATTTATCTATAACTAAAGATAATATTGATGAATTTTTTAAAAATAGTGAATGGTATGTTAAAAATAATTGAGATTCATTTATAAAAAATACTTTATCTAATACATCATCTTGATCTATAGAAGAAGAAAAATCTACTTCTGATACTATATTATTGGATGATTTGAGAGATGAGTCTGTGGTCTCTTCTAGTAAATTAATTGTATCATGAAAATATTTTAATGACTCTGTTTTTTCTATTGTTATGGGGGAACAAAAGGCTACTCTTGATCAATTAAAAAAGACTTTTACTTTTGATAGTATAATTTTGGATAAGAAAGTAAATGATTTAGTTTTAAAACTCTATGATGAAGATGAAAATCTGATTTCAAAAGAGGCTTATACAATTTATTATAACTGAGCATTAACTTCATCTACTCAATCTAACTCAAATAGTTTTGAAGTAAAAAATTATCAAGTTGATTGAAGTAAGTTTATTTTTACAGCTCCTTGAACTTCACCATATACTACAACTGAATCACTTGTAACTATAAGATGACAAGTTCCAGCATGAATTGTTTCTAAAGTTACTGTAAATTGATTTCAATTATGAAGTTTTAACGGTACAACTTGGAGATATCATGCAGATGCTAGTAATGATAATTTAAAAGACTGAACAAATGTATATGAAGTAAAATATTACGGAGAATGATGAAAAATAATATATACAAATTCATTTGTAATTATTAAAAATCCAAAATTAATAAATACTGAAAGTGAAGAAAGTGTATGAACTTGAGAAATAGTTTGATAAATAAGTTAAATAAAAAATCCAAAATCATTTATGATTTTGGATTTTTTATTTAACTTAACCACAACTACATCAGCTTCCACATCAACCTGGGGCACAAGATGATTCACTATCTCAACCTATAATACTTATAAACATAGACTTTATTTCATCATCTGATGGAATAATTCATTCAAATATCATATCTTTAAATTCTATAGATTCTTCTTCTATTATAAGTGCAGGGTTTTTAGTAATTCATAATTCTTCTTTTAAATCTGATGAATTACTTTCAATTACTTCAATAAAATCATTTAATCCAAGTTCTTCCAATGAAGAAGTTACTTTTATTTTAAGTTCATTAAACTCGTTTCATTCTCAAAAAATTATTACTTTCATTCTCAAAAAAATAATATAATAAAAAAGTATTTCCTATGTTATAGAGAAATACTTTTTTATCAAATTTATTTATATAATTATTTTGTTTCAGCAGGAGTTTCTTCAGTTGCAGCTGCAACAGGAACATCTTCTTCAATTACATTTACTGCAGGTTTGTAAGCATGAGCAACTAAATCATTTTCATTAGTTAATACATCATATTTTTTTGAATCTATTTTTAAGTCTGAAACTTTTATTGTATCACCAAAGTCTTTTAGTAAAGATATATCAACTTTAAAACTATCAACTAAATCTTCACTTAAACATTTTACTTCGATTTCTTTTGTATGTTCTTCTATGATAGCTCATAGTTTTTTAGCTTCACTTTCTCATACAAATTCTAGGTGAATTTTTGTATGAACTTTTTCTCAAGCAGTAATAGCATAAAAATCTATATGAGTAAATTCTCAAGTAACTGGAGCTTTTTGAAAATCATGAATTAATACATTTATTTTCTTTTTACCAATTTCTAAAACAATGATATGACTTTCCCCAGCTTTACGGAAAGTTCTAAGTAATGTTGAAGCATCAACTTTTAAGTTTATTGGTTCTTGGTGGTGTCCATATACTACTCATGGAACTTGTTTATTAGCTCTTATTTGGCTTAATTTCTCGCTTACTTCTCTAACTTCAGCTTGTAATTCAAATTTTTCCATAACTTGTGATTATATAATAATTATTAAAGTGTGCAAATTCTATATAAAAAATAAAAATTAGCAAAAGTTTTTTCAAATATTTTTTAAAAATTTGATATTTATATAAAGTTTTTTATAATTCACTAGAACTTAGAGTTTATTAGTAAGAATTAAGTATAGTTGTATCCATTGCTAACAATCTCTTTTTTACTTACTACTTAATACTAATTAATTATGTGAAGATGACCAGTTGTTGCTAAAAAAAAGGAGGTTTCAAATGCACTTAGACAAAAAGTTTTTTCTCTTCATGCAAAACTTATAGCTCTTGCAGCTTCAAAATGAACAGATCCTCATATGAATCCAAGTTTACATGATGCAATAGAGAAAGCGAGAAAAGATAATGTACCAAATGATAATATAGAAAGAGCAATTAAAAAGTGATCTTGAGAAGATAAGTCAGAACAAATTTCTCAAATTGTTTATGAGTGATATGCTCCAGGTTGAGTTGCAATTGTTATACAAGTTTTGACAGATAACAAAAATAGAACTGCAGCAAATATAAGACATATATTTTCAAAATTTGGTTGAAATATGTGAGAACCAGGTAGTGTTGCTTGGATATTTCCAAAGAAATGAGTTGTTACTTTTTCAAAATCTAATGTAGATTTATCAAAAATAGAGGAACTTGTATTTGAAACTAATGTTGATGATATGCAAGTAAATAATGAGGATATAAGACTTGTATGTTCTGTTGAACATCTAAAAGAAGTCTCAGATTTCTTTAAGTTAAAATGATTTATTTCAGAATCAGTAAATTTAGAATATATTCCAAACAATGAAGTTGAGGTAACTGAATTTGATAAAGCTTTAAAAATAGTAAAAATGATTGAAGCTTTGGATGAAGATGAAGATGTAGAAAGTTATAGTCTAAATGCTGTAATAAATGATGATTTAAAAAAAGAGGTAGATGACTTTATAGAAAAAAATACTTTTAGGACATAGTAAAATATATCTAACCCATTATGGTTTTCTGAAATTTTTGGATAAATTCGAAAACCAATAAATAAAAAATAAAGTGTAAGAAATTTTCCTACACTTTATTTTTTATTTAAGTATCAATTTATTATCTGATATTTCAAAGTTGATTTTGTAGATACCATTTTTGTTAAGAGCATAAATCTCTCAATCACGGTAAACTGTGAAATCAATTATTTTGTTTAGTGCATCTATTTGTCACATATAAGTTAAAGTTTTTGTTTCATTGAAGTTTGGTGAATTAGTTTTAAATACCCAAATTTTATTATTTAAAAATAAATACACATATTTTAATTTACTTCAAGAAATTAGCCTAGGACTACTACTTCAATTTTCTATGTCATAATTTTTAGGTAATTTATTTAGGATTAGTTTTTCTATTCTATATTTTGGACTATTAAAAACTTTTAGCATTGTCAAATCACTTTTTAATAAATATATTCATCAATCTATTGCTATATCTATTAAATTGTTAAATGTTTTTGAATCATCAGAAGTTAAATATGGAGTTCATTGTTCAAAAATTGAACCGAAAATTCTATGCTTATAAATTTGATTTCAGTTTATAGATAATGTGTATAAAAATGTGTTATATGTTTTAACTGTTTTGAAATCTTCCCATTTTGTTTGTCATTTTACATCATAGTATTTAAAGAATCAATTTTTTTCAAATCATACTATTTTTCAATTTTTTGTAACAAGGAAAACATTTGAATCTATACTAACTATATCGATAAAACTATCATTTCATATTTCTTTGAAAAAGTATTCTTTTGCTGTTTTTCATCAAATTATAGGTCATATAACACTATTTTTTGTAATGGTATATATAGATCATTTAATTTCAGTTATTTTTATTGTTCATTCAGGTAGTGAATTGTAGATCAATTTATTACTCGATTCATCAAATGTTTCAACTAAGTTAAATTGTTTTTTGATAATATTTATATCGTCATCAAGCTTTTGTATATCAGTTAAAAATAGATTTTTGTTTCTTAATACAACCAATTTTTCTTCAGCTTTTTTCATATTTTCTGCAAAAACTTCTTGGTTACTTATGTTTTCTGCAGCAAGTTTAACAAAATCTTTTGCATCTTGAAGATCTTTTTTTGAATCATTTATTATTTCTGTTTTTCAAGTTTTTGATATAATTGAATTGATTGTTCCGTAAAGTACAAAAAATGAAAGAATTATCCCTAAAAGTAATATAACAGATCTAATTCATTTTTTTTGTTCTAAAATCTTTTCTTTTGAAATCATACAAAGAGCTATAGATTTTTTTATAAAATTGTTATCTAGAAGTTTGAAAAAATATCATTTTACATGACATAAAATATCATTTTTTTCTTCTTTAAAATATGCATTTTTAACAACTATAAATCATATATTTTTGTTTAATTTTTCCTCAATAATTGTTACTTCTAGGTTATTTGAAATATCTTCAACTTCATTTGCTTCTATAGAATCAAGTATATCTGATTTAGATACATGATGTAATAATCTATCACTACACATTATTACCAATTCCTCACTTAATACTTCTCAACTTGAAATAAAAGAAAATTCTTTTTTATTATCATCTTTTTCAGTTATTTCAATTATTTCATTATCTTTTTTTATTAGATAACAAGAAGGATTTCATAATGTAGAAAAATTTAAACTTTTATCGTTTAAAATTGCGATTATTATATTTAATTCTCAATCAATTCATCATTCTTGTTTCCATGATTTTATCGCTACATTTGTATTTTCCAGAGCTATACTTAGATCTTTATAAGCTGATTCTTTTGATACTTTTCAGATTATATTATCAATGATTTTATTTAAAATTATTTCAGAGAATTTTTTCTCTTCTGAGTCAATTAAAATTAGACATTTTAGGTTAGAATCTAGTTCTATATTTCTTATAATTATTTCATTTTTCTTCTTGAATTCAATTTTTTTTGATGATATTTCTATCATGGTTTTTGAGTTAGAATAATAAATTTAGTATTTTATTTGTCTGAAATTTTATAAGTTAAATATAAGCTTCGAAGTTTTTTTGTCAAATTTTAAAAAGTATTTTTTAAGTTTGATTTTCAAAATTTAGTAAATAAAATCTATTAAATTAATAATTTTAGGAATAAAAATATAATTAAATTGAAAAAATATAATTTTCTTAACATTTCGTTTAGTAAATAAAATCCAAAAATTATTTAAATACAATATAGTTACATTAAATAATTTTTGATTTTAAAATTACTTACTACATTAAAAATTATAATATTTTCAACCTAATTAATTTTTACTAAATATTAATTTCTATAATCTATACTTTTAAAATTATTTTTTTATGTTTCTAGTAAAATGATGAAAAAAACTGTCTTGAAAAGTTAAAATTAGTTGATCAAAAAACGCATGTTTACCAATACTTGCTGCAACTTTACTTATAAATTGAAAAATCACATTAAATAATGTTCCAAATATTTGAGATGTAAAAACAATGCTTGAGATAATGGAATCTATGTGAGTTAAATATAATTTTATCGGAGATAAATTATTTCTTGATACTTCTAGTTTAAGTATAGAAAATCTTGAAATGGAAAAAATAAAAAAGATCAGAGCAAGTATATTACTTCTTGCTCCGCTTTTACATTTTTTCAAAAAACTTACTATACCAAGTCCAGGATGATGTAGTATAGGAAAAAGACCAATAGATTCTCATCTAAATTGATTAAAAGCTATTTGATATGATTATGAAGTAACTGAGAAAAGTATAAATGTGTATTGAAATGAAGTTTCTTGAGAAACTATTATAAATGCATGATTTTGAGTTACTTGAACAGAAAATTTAATAGTTGCAAATGTTCTTAGACCTTGAGTTACAACTATTAAATCTGCTGCTATTGAACCACATGTTATGAATGTGGTGGATTTACTTAGAGTTGCAGGTGCTGATATAAAAATCAGGTATGATCATACTATAGTTATAACTTGAGTTAAGGAACTAAAAAAAGAAGTAGAGTTTGATGTAATTTCAGATTATATAGAATCATGAACTTTTATGGTTATGTGAGCACTTTTAGCAGAAGATTATATAGATATAGAACAAGCTAGAATAAATGATTTATATGCATATATAGAAAAACTTAAAGAGACATGAGTAAAAGTTGAAGATATGTGAAATGATACATTAAGAGTGTGGAGATGTGATAATCTAAAAGCAGTTACAGTTCAAACAAATCTTTATCCAGGGTTTCCAACTGATTTACAATCACCATTTACAATTCTTCTTACACAAGCTGAGTGAATTTCAAAAGTACATGAAGTGCTTTTTGAATCTAGATTAAATTTCTTGGTTGAATTGGAAAAGATGAGATGACATGTAGCACTTTTAAATCCCCATGAAGCACTTATATTTGGTAAAACTAAGCTTAAATCATGAGCTGTTTTGACAAGTTGGGATTTGAGAGCTTGAGTTGCTATGGTTATAGCAGCAATGCTTGCTGACTGAGAAAGCCAAATTACAAATATAGATTATATAAAAAGAGGCTATTCAAATTTTGTGGAGAAAATGACTGGGTTAGGGGCTGATATTAGAGAGGTAGAGTAATCTTTAATAATTATTTTTTAATATATAAAAGTGAAAAAATTTTTAAATATATTTTTATTATATTTTGTACTTACTATAATAATAGTACTAAGTTTATTTATACTTATATATAATCTATTAAATTGAGTTATTTATAATTTTAATTTGTTTATAATATTTATTTTTATAATTCTTTTTTTTATAATAATATATATTCAATTTAAAAAGTGACAAAAATATATGATTTATGCTTTGTGAATTTATTTTTTAAGTATATTTGTTTTATATTTTTTTACTTTTAATAATAGTATTTTTGAATTAAAAGATCTAAATGATATTGAGTTTATTACAAAGTATCAAAATATAAAAGTTAGTGATAGTGAGAATACTTATGAATACCTAAAAAATCTAAAAGATGAAAATTTTAATGAAAATAGTACTTTCTGAATTTATAAACAAAAAATTGATGAAATACATAAAAATAAACAATACAGTAATCAATTAATAATAGCAGAAAATATTTATAATTGTTACCTCTGAGTAAAAAGTATAGATTTATGTAATTGATTAAGTTTTGATGAATACGTAAAAGATAAAGATCTAAGTTTAATTTCACAAGAATTTGAATTTAAATTAAATATTTTTGAATTAATAAATAAAAATAATATATATAAGACAAAGTGAGAACTAAGTTTACAATGAGATTCAAGTAGACTTAGGGCAAATCATTACTATTTATTAAATTTATTAAATAATAAGGAATATACAAAAGTTGAAAATTATTTTATTAATAGTTATAAATTATATTTAAATGCTTTAAATTGAGATGTTGATTCTGTTGAAATGATAACATATTTAACAGTCATTTCTATATTAAATAGTCAACTAGATTATATTTTATCGAGTTATGATTTACCAAAATGAGCTTTTAGTAATCTTAAATCTGAGTTATGAAACTTTAGTTTAAATCCTAATGAAATATATTGAAACACAATAAAATGAGAGTACCAATATTTTTTAACTATTATTCCAAAAAATAAATTGAATAATTTTATCTATGATTATGAAAATACTATAAGTATATTGAAAAATATAATATATTTTTATCATATAAATAAGAATCAAGAGTTCATAAATAATATGGACTATTTAATTGAAAATAGATTAGATAATTTTTTAAAATATAATATAGTATGAAATATTTATTCTCTTAGATTTTCTATAATGCATAGTTGATTTAATTTGTTCTATAATGATTTAGAAAATATTAAAGAACAAATTATAAACTTTAAAAATAAAATTTAATTTATAAACTTATATTATGAA
>DYHI01000001.1:39166-68840 GCA_020724225.1 Candidatus Altimarinus sp.
TCCAATTTTGCTTATATTGTTTTGAATTACTGTGATAGTCTTTCCTGAGTTATTAGCTTATCTTATAGGTTGATTTTTTATAGTTGTTGGATTAAATATACTTTGATTTTCACTTATGTTTAGTTCAAAGATGAAAAAATGACAGGATGAGTATATTAAGTTTGGGAAGTATAAGATTTATAGGTAAGAATTATTACTTTTGTAATTATATTGTCATCCTGAACTTGGTTCAGGATCTTTGATACATAAAATTATAGTTATACTTAAAAATCAGAAAAGATTTTTTTTAGATTTACTTTTGATCCCAAAAGTAACAAAAGAATTTAAGGAGATGAATCTTCGCTGGTGAATCTAAAAAGTATTGTGTGTCGTTTTGTGGCGAAGTCATCCCCTTAAAAATCCCGATGATACACATCGAATATGTATGGCTATATAAGGTGAAATATTTTTAGATTAGAATTAGGTTTTTATTATTGGTTTAGTAAATAATTAAAATTATTAGATGCTTTTACTTCTGCTTTTGCTTTCGTTTTTACCGATAATAATCTGGGCTTATGTGTTCTCTTATATTGACGGAGATAGATTAAATAAGTCTAGATTATTGGTGTGAATTTTTGCTTGAATAGTGGCAGTTGTACCTATAGTTTTTTTTGAACAGATCTTTTCTTTTTTTAAACTTTCACACTTACTTTTAATATTTTCAAAATTTAGTTTAACTTGATTTTGGATTTTTTTGCTTGTTTTCTTTTTGTTTATATTTTTCTCATCATTTTTTTATTTATTTTTTCAAAAAAAGTCTTACAAAACAGTTTTGCCTTATTTATTTGGTAATTTTGGAGTATTTTTAATTTTTACGATTTTTTCAACAAGTTTTTTATACCTTACTGATTATTTTTGATTTTTTTCTAGTTTTTGACTTTGAGAATCAGATTTAAACTTTTCTTGAATAGCTTTGAATAGTTTTAGACTTGTGCTTTTTTATTATGTTTTTATAGCTTTGGTAGAGGAGTTATCAAAACATATAAACTTCTTAGGGTATTCAGTAAAACACATAGATACAGTTCAAAAATGAGTATTATACTCTATATTTGCCACTCTTGGGTTTGTACTTGTGGAAAATATGCTGTATCTCTACAATATTTATCAAGTTTCTTGATTTACTCCAGAGTTTTTTAGAGTGTATCTTTTCAGATTTGTTTTTTCACTTATGGTTCATGTGCTTTGTAGTAGTTTATTTGCATTTTATTTTTCTAGAGCCTATATCAGGATAGGAAATGTATTTAATTTTTCTTATATAAAAATACTTTTTACAGGTATAGCTTTGGCAGTTTGATTACATGCATTTTTTGATATATCACTAACTTATTGATGGTCATTTATGATGATTATATACTTCTTAGCAGGGTATTTTTATTTGACAGGAGTGTTTTATAGGGAGTAAAAAATTTGATTTATTGAAAATAAAGTATATAATCAGTGTATATACTTTATTTTTTTGTATTAATATGGAAAAAGATTTTGATAAATGGAATGATTTAAAAAAAGAAATAGAATATAAATCTAGTGAAATAATTGTAAAAGAGTGCATTTATAAAAATAAAAAAGAGACTTAAATTATTATTAAATCTCTAAATATTGTTATGGAGTATTGCTACTCCAATCATTGTAAGCACATATGTCTTACTAAAGTACATTTATTATATCAAATTTGATTTTTAAATTAAATTTTTGTTTTTTTATTTTCTATATTTTTAATATATTATAATTGAAATAAAATGAAAATAATATTGAATTATAAATTAGTATTTTTTAAATTTTTTCTTATATTGTAATTAAATTAATAAATAAAAAATCTTATGTCATCAATTGCATTAAATAGTCTTAGGTTTTCAATACAATTTTGATTGAGTGTAGAAATAGTACAATCATGGTGGGAACATATGAATTTTGCTTCATTTGAAGAGGCAAAGATTTTTTTTGATTCAAATAAAAAGATGATAAATGCTACCCCTTTTGTTAAATGGGTTTGAGGGAAAAGACAAATTATTCCTCAATTAAAGAAATTCTTTCCAACAGAATATAATAATTATCACGAGCCTTTTTTGGGATGATGAGCTGTTTTTTTCAATTTACAAAAGAAACAAAGTTTTTTAAGTGATGTAAATGCTGAACTTGTAAATACTTATAAAGTAATTAAAGAAAATCCTAAAGAGTTAATTCATTTTTTAGAAAGTTTTTCCACTTTGTCATTCCGTACTTGATACGGAATCTATAAAAATGTTACTCCGTATGAAAAAGAATTTTATGAAACTATAAGAGCTTGGGATAGACAAGAAAATTGGCAGGAACAATATAGTGAAGTCCAAAGGGCAGGAAGATTTATCTATCTTAATCGTACTTGTTTCAATTGACTTTATAGAGTAAATAGTAAATGACAATTCAATGTTCCAATGTGATCTTATAAAAATCCTGATTTTATACAAAAAGAAAATATATTAAATGTATCAAAACTCCTAAATAGAACAAAAGCAATTATTAAATTTCAAAGTTTTGATAAAGTTCTTGATAATGTAAAAAATTGAGACCTTGTGTATTTTGATCCTCCATATGATACTTTGACAGAAACTGCAAATTTTACAAGTTACAATGAAAGTGGTTTTGGTCGTGATATGCAGGTAAAACTTAGAGATGTTTGTGTAAAATTAGATAAAGTGTGAGTGAAATTTATGATGAGTAATCATAATACTAATTTTATAAGAGAGATTTATGCTTGATTTAGATTTGAGATAGTTAAGGCTAGAAGGAATGTTAATAGTAAAGGAAGTGGTAGAGGGGAAGTTGAAGAGGTTGTTGTGATGAATTATTAGTTTAGTTTTTTAAATAAAGTTAAAATATGCAAGAAATAAATGAAGATTTAATAAACAAAAAAGTTGAAGCAGAAATAGAAGAAGAAATTTATGATGAAGAAGTTGAAAAAGATAATGAATTTATAGAAATTGAATGAAATAACAGAAATATCATTTGGCAACCTAAAGATATAACTATTAGGGAATTTTTGTCTATGAAACAAGATTGAGATTTAGTGCTACAACCTGAATATCAAAGAAATTTTGTTATGAACCAAAAACAATCAAGTAGATTGATAGAATCAGTTTTAATGAATGTTCCATTACCAGTAATATATTTAAATGAAGAAAAAGATTGAAAATATAGTGTTATTGACTGACAACAAAGATTAACATCATTTTTAACTTTTATAGAAGAAAGAATTTTTTGAACAAATAAACCTTTCAAATTAATTTGATTAAATATTTTAAAAGAATTAAATTGAAAAACTTTTTCTCAATTAGAAAAAGAAGATCAAAATAAGATAAAAACAACAACTCTTCATACAATAATTATCAAAAAAGAATCTAATGAAGATATTAAATTTGAAATTTTTGAGAGATTAAATACTTGATCTATTAAATTAAATGAAGATGAAATAAGAAATACAGTATATAGATGAAAATATATGGATTTATTGTCTGAATTAGAAGATAATGAAATTTTTCATAAACTTGTTAGAAAAGATAATTATAAAAATAGAATGATTTATAGATGAATGATTTTAAGATTTTTTGCATTATATGAAAAATCATATCTGAATTATAAGCCGAGTATAAAACAATTTTCAAATAAACATTTAAGAGAATTTAGAAATCTTTCAGATGAAAAGGTAAAAGAATATAAAGAAGTCTTTAAAAATACTACAGAATTAGTTTTTAGTGTTTTTTGAGAAAATGCTTTTAGGAGATATATACCATGAGATAATGAAAATATAAATTGATATTGGGCTTTAACAAGGATAAATATGGCTATCTATGATATTCAAATGTGTTGTTTTGCAAAATATACAAAAAATCAAATTATACAAAAAGCAGATATTATTAGAGAAGAATTTATAAAATTGATGTGTAATGATCAAAAATTCATAGATTGTATTTTAAATCAGACTAGTAATAAAGAACAATTACAAACAAGATTTAAAATTTGGTTTGAAAAATTAGAAGAAATTATTTGAGTGCCTAAAGAAGAAAATAGAATATTTCCTTATAATGTTAAAAAATCATTATTTGAATTAGATAATACTTGTAAAATTTGCGGACAACAAATAATATCTATAGATGATGCTGAAGTAGATCATATTTTACCATTTTCAAAATGATGAAAAACACAGATAAACAATGCTCAACTAACTCATAGATATTGTAATAGACAAAAAAATAATAATTAATTTAGTTATAAAAATGATTACTAGAATTAAAGCTGTAGAAAATTTAAGAAAATATATTTGAGAAAATCTTATAAAATGAGCTAATGATTTTTGAATTACTTATATGATAGATGGTAATTTTAATAAATGATGGAAATGATTAGTATTAGAAAAATGGGCTTGATTAGAAAATAATAATAAAAAAGCTCCAAATGGTTTGGGATTTGAATTAAAATCAGTCTCTTTTAATAAAAATAAAAAAACATGAATTTATAAACCAAAAGAAACAATGGCTATTACTATGATAAATGAAAAAGAATTATTAGAATATTCATTTTATAAAAGTCATCTTTGGGAAAAATTAAAATCATTAGTTTTTTGTGCTACTTCTTGGAATGAAAAAAACGATCCCAATTCAGTTTTATTGGAAGTTACTTCTTTTGATTTTCAAGAAAATTGAGATTTAATAAAAGAGATAGAAGAAGATTATGAATTTATAAGAAGAAAATGTAAAGAAGATTGATTTTTAAACTTAACTTGAAGTTATTGAAAATGGATTCAACCAAGAACAAAATGATCAAAAAATTCAACAACTAGAGCATTTTATGCTAGGCCTAAATTAGTTAAAATCATTTTTGATCTAGATTCAAAATAAAAAGTAAACTAAATTAGTTGACTTAATTTTAAAATGAATATAATGATTATGTTAGAAAAAGAAATAAAAGATTTTTTGCAAAAGAATAGTTTGAAACAAGCAGATGTATACACAAAGCTTGGTATTTCAAAACAAAATTTTTATAAAGCAATTAGGACTAAAAATTTTGAAAACCCTACTTTGCAAAAGATATTAGATTTTCTTTGACTAGAAATTATTATTTCATTAAAAGAAAAATATGAAGACTCTAAAAAAAGTTTACTATCATCAACTTGAAAAAGTTAAAGATATTTTAAAAGTAAAAGAGATTTATAGAATACCTTGATTAATAGAAGAGGAAGAATGAGAAAATTTAAATATGAATGATTTTATATTTCCTTGAAAAAGAAATTGGGATTGGTATTTTTCATCAGATAATTGAAATCAAAATATTGAAAAATTTGAAAATGTTTATTTTTCAAAAGAGCCATTAGAGGAACTTTTATATAAATATGTAGATTATTTTCCAGATGTTGATTTATATTTATATGTAAAAATTTGAGAAGTAAATTGAATATTATTAGATCCAGAAGAATATTTTAAATTATATTTAGAGCCAAAATTGTATTAGATAAATATATATAGATTTATGCCTAAAAAAATAAAAAGCTTCCATCCTGAAATCTTTGACCAAGAGTGTAGCACAGTTTGGTCTTTTCCTCGTAGAGGGAATTGGTGTACTCATAATAGTAAATATAGATGAAATTGGTCTCCGGAGGTTGTAAGAAATCTAATTTTAAGATATTCAAAAGAGTGAGATTATTTACTAGATCCTATGATTGGTGGTTGAACAACTGCGATTGAATCAAAATTACTTAATAGAAATTTACTCTGTTATGACATAAATCCAGAAGCAATAGAGTTAACAAAAGATTTACTAGATTTTGATATAGATAATAAATCAAAAATAAAAGTGGAACTTCGTGATGCAAGAGAAAAAAATGAAGATTTGAAAAAAGAAAGTATAGATTTTGTACTTATGCATCCTCCTTATGCGGATATAATCAAGTATAGTGAATGAAAAATAAAAGATGATTTATCAAATATTCATGATATAGATAAATTTTGTGATGAGATAGAAAAAGTGGCTTTAGAGAGTTTCAGAGTTTTGAAACCTTGAAATTTCTGTGCTGTTCTCATGTGAGATACTAGAAGAGAAAAGATGTATATTCCACTTGCTTTTAAAGTAATGGAGAGATTTTTAAAAGTGTGATTTATTCTAAAAGAAGACATTATCAAAGTACAACATAATTGTAAAGCCACTTGATTTTGGGTAAAAAAATCTAAAGAAGCAAACTTTTTACTTATTATGCACGAGCATTTGTTTATATTTAAGAAAAAATAAAGCTACAAATTAATTTGTAGCTTTTTACTTACACTTTCTTAAAAAACTCAGTTTTTAGAACCATTTTTCATGATTCTATAACTCATTCATCATCAGTTAGTTTGATATTTTTAAATTTATCTCCTCTTTTTATATCTGGAGCTCATTTTACTTTTAGGTCTTTTATAGCCATAACTGTATCTCCAGCTTTTAGTTCATTTCCATTGCTATCTTTTGTTGCCATAGTTTTGTTGTTAAGGATTATTTTTTTAATTTTTTTGTAGTAGATTTCTTTTTTGTATCTTTATGATTTAGTTTATTGAACAATTCTTTGCTTTGTAATCTTTCTATTAACTTCAATCTAGATATGTATTCTCTGTTTTCTAAGTGTTGTATATAGTTAAATACTATGCTAATAGCTAGTAAAACTGATAATCAAATAATTAGTCAAATCATATAAATTAAATTAATTGTATTTTCTGATTATACTCATTTTTTCAAAAAATAAAAATCAAAATTAAAGGCCGTCCCAAAGGACGGCCTTGCCCGTTTGCGAAGGTTGCTTTGTTTCCAAAGCTAGCCAAATTCCGTACCTTGCCCCGTAAGGAGCTGGCGACGGTGATTTGGCACGGCCTTGAAATACAGGCCCCGCTCGCAATCTTTGCCATCACAACCGTTCCATACATGTAGGACAGAATCCTTTATGCATACAACAATCGTGATAACACTATATTCTTCTTCCTTCCAAAAAATGCTAAGGAGAAGAAAGATTGCCGCTATGGCAATGAGTAATGAGCTCATTTTCTTCTCCTATTTCAGGTTGAAAGTATTTGAATTATATACAATTATTTTTATTGTCAATATATTTTATAACTTTTTCTCACTAATTGGATATAATTCTTTTGTAGTGATTATTTTCCAGTTTGGATCTGTGGCCTGAAGTAGCTTCAAAACTCAATCAAAGTGTAAAAGTCAGTAGGTAATAAATATTTTATCATATTCGCTTTTTACTATATTTTCGGCTAGATTTTTATTTCTTTCTTCTAGTATTACATCAAGTAAATCAGGATTTCAGAAATTGCTTACCAACTCTTTCATCTTATCGTCATTTTTTATTATTACATTTAGTATTGCTTGATTTACATAAACTAATATTTTTAATTCTTTGTCATTTAGTTCGCTTAGTTTTGCTAATATTTCATCACTTGCATTTATAACTTCATTACTTTTATTTTTACTTCAAGTTCAAATTTTTACCTTTTCTTCATATATTCTAACTACTTCATCAAGTGTTAAGTCTACATTGAAGTCCAGATTATTTACAAGTCATAGTAGTTTTGAATTGTCTTGAAATGTTACACCATAAAGTTTACTCATATTTTTATATAAATCTGGTGTGAAGTTTACTCAAAGTGCTTGATCAAATTTATCATTTGATTCTTTTGTTCACTCTTTTACTCATTCAAAAAAAAGTACTCATGAAGCTGTTTTGAAATCTCTTATCTCATTTTGAACTTCGTCATAAAACTCTTGTCTTGCTATATGACTCATTGCTTGAAATACAACAGTTTTTTGTCAATTTGAAATAGTGAATTGTGGCATTGTAGCTGGATTTACTGAATTATTATAGTATGCAAATCCTCAGAGAATAATTATAATAGAGTATATAAATGTGGTAACTTTATATATAAAATACTTTCAGAAATCTATGAAATTCATCACTTCTTTTTGTCTGACTTTCTTCCATGATGTGTAAAAAAGGAAAAAAATAAGACAATACAAAATCAGGCTTATAGTTATTTCTATGATTCAGACTATTCAATTTATGTAAAAAATTATTGCATAAAATAGTCAAAGTAAAAAGTATCAGATTTTGAATTTCATAAATATACTAAACAATATAAAGTAAAAAGTAATCAATAAAAAAAGAAAATACAAAGTAGATTATCACCGATATAGGAATGACACTACTTTTGTTTTGATTTCTCTAGAAGTTTATATATAATAAAAATAAATCAATTATTTTTTAAAATTTATTATGATGAAAAATATAATTAAAAGTGTTATTTTATCTATTTTGTTAATTTTTACATTTTCACAAGTTTGAGCTCTGCCTTGAGATAATCCTACAGAAAAACCACCATATTGTAATGGTTGAAATTGTTGATATGATGAGTGAGTTGAATTGGTAAAAGATGTTTTAGATGATGTTGAAAAAAGTAAAACATTGTCTGAATATATACAAGATGTAGTAAAGTATTTACTATGATTTGTAACTTTGGTTTGAGTTTTGTATATTATCTATGCATGATTTAAAATACTTGTTTGAAATTGAAATGAAGATAGTTTAAAAAAATCAAAATGAACAATATTATATGTAGTTATTTGAATAGTGGTTATGTGGCTAGCTTATCCAATTGTTAGTTGGTTGATAAATATACTAAATGAATCGTCTACTACATAAATATTTTCTTAGTAAAACCAATCAAAACTGATTGGTTTTATTTTTTTGCTTCATTTTTTGCTTCATTTTTAAAAATATGATATTATACTTAAGAAAGAGGAAAAAGTTAATTATGTATGTATTTAAGAGATAATACTTTTAACTTTTACCATTTAACTTTTAACTTAGTTTTTATGATTCAATCTTCTGATAAACAAATACGTAAAAGTAATATACTTATAACTTGATATGTATTTTTCTTGGCATCTATTGCTCTCACTGCATGACTATTTTTTTATAATTCACATATAGTAAATAATATAGAAGAATTATGAACTGAGATATCACAAATGGATACTTCTATTGCAAAATTGCAAGAAAATAAAAGTATTCAAGTTTACAATTTACTAATTGAAAATAAAAAAGTTATATCAAACTTGGAAAAAAAATCAAAAATAAATGATTTTATATATCATATCAGATCTCTTGAAACTTATGGAATAGCATTCAAATGATTTAATTACAATGATTGAGTTATAACTATGCAAGCATTAGCTTCATTTGATCCAAATTCTTTGGCTTCAAATAGAGTTTCTATGTTTATAAAAAATTATAGAGAAGATAAAAAATCTATGTTTAACCTAGATTTTGTAAATACTTTTAATTGATTTGATGCAATAACATTTGGTGTTACTTTAAAACTAAAATAATTTTATATATTAAAAATTTTTATTATGGCTACTAAAAATGATCAAAATAAATTGCTTTTTTATTTTCTACTTTTTGTTTCTTTGTTTATTATAATATTTTTTACTAAAGACTATTACTATAATTTACAAGAAAATAATGATATTCTTACAACAAAACAATCTGAATTAGCTGAAAAAAGAACAACTTTAACAAATTTGGAAACATTAAACAAAAAAATAATTGCGAATAAGTGATGAGATGTAGAAGAAATAAAAAAATATGTTCATGAAATAAAAGAGGATGAACTTATAGATTATTTTTATGCTTATGTAAACAATAATAGAAATTGAAGTGGATATATACTTATAGATTCAATAAATTTTGAAAAATGAGCAAAAAATGAATATTGATTCAATGAATGAAGAATAAATTTAAGTCTTACTGTTTCAGATGAAACAAAAATGTTTGAAATACTTGATTTTGTTACTTCTCCTAAATCATCATATAAATTTTTTATAGGTAGTTTTACATTTCCTAATGATAAAAGTTGAGCATCATTTCAAGTTAATTTACCTTTAAAAGTATTTTATAAATAAAATAATTTATGAACAATTTAGATTGAAAAATCAATGATAATTTTGATGAAAATATACATGAAACATTTTATATTTTTAAAAAAGTATCACTTGTAGATAAGTACAATTTTTATGATTATATATGAGTTATGATAGAGTGATGAGTTAGTATCTCAGAAGCTCTTTCTTCTATATGAAAAAAAGTTAAAAATGAGTATTTTATAAACAAACTTGAAGAATTAAAGATGTATATATCAAGCTGAGATTCTTTCAGTAGAGCGATGAAAAAGATTCCTCAAGTATTTGAGACTTCTGAAATTGCTATAATTGAAGCTTGAGAAACTACTTGAACTCTTTCTACAGTACTTTTAAAACTTAGTGAGGAATTAAAAAAAGTTCACAATTTGAGATTGAAAATAAAATGAGCATTGACTTATCCTATTATAATTTTTGTATTTTTGATTATCGCTGTACTTATTGTAATGACTTATGTTATTCCAGCAATTAAGCCAGTATTTGAAACTACATGAGTAGATCTGCCATTAGCTACTTTGTTACTTATAAATACATCAAATTTTATCAGAGATAATTTTGTTGCATTAATATTTTTCTTTTTTGCATTGTTTATTGGTTTTTCATTTTACAAAAATACAAATAAATGAAAATTAGCTATTTCAAATTTTTTACTTAATTTACCGTTGGTTTGAAATGTTTATAGAAATTATATTTTGTCTATATTTTCTTCAAATCTTGGTTCTCTTATATGAGCTTGAGTTCCAGTAGTTAAGGCTTTGACATTGGTTTCTAAATCAATCAATAATCTAGAATACCAAAATATGATTATTGCTATTTCAGAAAGTGTTTCAAAATGAAATAGGATAACGGAAAGTATGCAAGAGCTTGATAAAGAGTGATATTATTTTCCGCCTGATTTTATACAGTTATTTACAGTGGGGGAAAAAACTGCATCACTTGAACAAATAACAAAAAAAATAAGTGAACAATATACAAAAGAAGTTGATTATTCTCTTTGAAGTTTAACTAAATGGATTGAACCAATAGCAATACTTGTTGCTTGATGATTTGTTGTATGGTTTGCATTTGCTATATTTTGAGCTATTTTGAAAGTAACACAAACTGTAGGGTAAAAATTTGTTCCCCCTTTTGTAAAGGGGGCTCTGGGGGTTTTAAAAATACAAACTGTAAATGTATTTATACAAAAAATCATTTTGAATAAAGAAAAAAAGATGTATAATTTCAAAAATTTATATATCTTTTTTTGTACATGAAAATTCAGTTAAATAAAAAATGATTTACACTTGTTGAGCTTATGGTAGCTATGACAATTTTTTTCATAATTGTATGAGCAACTTATATGAATTTTTCATATTACCAAAATAAAATGAATTTAAAGTTAACTTCCAAAGATATATCTCAAGCATTATATTGAGCTAGAAACTTAGCTATAAATTGACTTGATTCAAGTAGTTGAAATGTATCTGTTTGAGTTTTTTTTGATAATTCTACTGATTTAAAAACAAAAATATATTTTTATACTTATCCTTTTGATTTAGATTTGATTTCAACAGATTTGATTTCTACATCAGAGAAAAAATTATTTAAAGAAGTTATATTTCATGAGTGAGTAGAATTGAATAATGTAGAATGATATGATAAATTTTTATTTTTGTTTGAATCAATTTCATGAAGTTGATCGTATTATTATTGGGATTCAACCCCATGAAAAAAGGTTTTTTCATGAACTGAAATAGATATAAAAATATCTTTTAAGTGAACTGACTCTCCTGTTATGAGTAAAGTATTAAAATATATTACTTGAACAAATATTGTAGACTATTAGAACCTTAATACTAATTTATGAAATTAAATAAAACTTGATTTTCAATCATAGAAGTAATAGTAGGTATTTTTATATTTACTATTTGATTGACGGCAATTTATATGACTATATCATCAAGCATAAATATAAATGATTATAATAAAAATCAAATAATTGCATCAAATCTCTCAAGAGAATGAATTGAACTTGTAAAAAATCTAAGAGATTCAAACTATACAAATTTGCATAATTGGGACTCTATAAATCCAAATTTGACATCAGATTTTTCAAATCCTATAAATAAAATACAAACCTGAACATATTACAAAGTCGAACCAGATTTTTCAACATTATGAACTATATTTTCTGTTAAATTAACAAAGATTAATTCAACAGATTTTTGAGAATGAGTTTCAATGTTAGATACTAAAATGAAAAATTATGAACTATGTATTGATACATCAAATAAGTATATACATAGCAATAATTGTACTCTTGCTTGAATGAAAAAGTCTGGATTTTATAGATATATAAAATTTGAGGATTTAAAGTATAAAAATGCTTCATGAACAGATGTAATTGTAAATGATGCATATAAAGTTATTTCAAAAGTTATATGGTTTCATAGAGGGTATCATGAAACAAGTATAACTACCATAATAACTGATTTTAAAAGACTTTAATATATTAAGGAAAATAAAATGCTAATTCAAAAAACAAATAATTTTACTTGATTTACTCTTATAGAAGTTGTAGTTGCTGTAACTGTATTTTCTATAATGATGGTTTCGGTTATATTTATATTTATTAATTCATCTGAAGTTTCACTGAAAATAGATATAAATAGGGCATTACAAGAAAATTCAAAAAATATAGTAGAAACTATAGCTGAGGACTTGAGAAAAAATAGTATAGCTGATTGTTCATGAGGAATAACAGAATGATGTAAGTCTAATCTAGTTAAGTCATCAACTTGAGTCCAATTATGGATATGAACAAATCATTATTATCTAGCTAAAAAAGTTTGATCAGATTATATTTTAACTGATAATACATATTGTGGCATAACAAATAACCAATGTTTTATCGTAAAGAATTGAGAATTGCTTTCAAATAGCTCAGTTAAAATTGATAGTTTAGAGTTTAGTATATTTTCTGAACATATACCTAAAGTTCAAATTAATTTATTGATTAAACCTATGACGGGAAAATGAGTAAAATCAAATCTTATAAAAAATAATGAGATAAATATACAAACAACTTTGAGTGAAAGATATTTAAAGCAATAGAATAACAAAAATGTAAAATTATATACATAAATCGTTATGCTTTTCGAAATTTTTTGAGTAAATTCTGAAAACAATTTTGCTTATGATATCCCTAAAATTATTTTATAATTAATAATTAGATGAAATATAATAAAAATTGATATTCTGTAATAACTGCCATATTTATAATATGATTTTTATTTGTGTTAACAGCATCTATTTTGAAGCTTGTACTTGTTGAATTAAATGATAATAGATGAAGAGATAATTATTTAAAAGCATTTTATGCAGCTGAAGCATCAGGAGAATATGCAATGCTTAAAATTAAAGAGAATTGATACTGATATTATAGTAAAATGGATTTAGATAAATCAGATAATGAGTCAATTATATTGTCTCTAGACAATGTATATAAATGATGAAGAGATCCTCTCATATGATATGATATAAATTCAAAAGTAAATAAATATACCTGAGACCTTCCATCTATTTCACATGATGTTATTCCTTTATTTTATAGTGATGATACAATTTCCAATTCAGCTATTACTGAAATGATTTTGACAGTTAATTCATGAGATGCAGGAAGTTTATCTTGGAATATTGTATCTGCAACTTGATGATTATCTTGAGTTTGATGATTTTCTGAGACAGATTTATGATTGTATAAGGCTTTAGATTGAGTTTGAAATTTTGTTATGGAAGATAAAAAAATAAAAGATTTTTTAGTTGAAAATAGTAATAATTTTAATTACCTAGTTTTATTTAATTCAGGTGATTCTAATGTCATAAACTATACCTTAGACTGAAAATGATGATTTTTTTCTAGACCAAGAACAGATATTCAGGTAAGTGGTAAAATATGAGACTATAAGCAGAATCTTAGCATAAAATACGACAATACTGACTATCTAGGTTTACTAAAATATTCAGTTTTCAGTGAATAAAGCGACAGATTAGCTATATTTTTTATAAAAAAGTCAAAAAAAAACTTGAAATTTCTTTTTTCTGTGCTATATTCTAGATGTTTTTATTATATAACTAACATAAAATATGAAAAAACAAGATTTTATTAAAGCAGTTGCTGCTAAAGCTAGTCTTAGTCAAGATGCTGTATCTAAAGCTTTAACTTCTATGATTGGAGTTGTTACTGCTGAATTAAAAGCTGGTAGAGAAGTAAATATAACTGGTTTTGGTGCTTTCAAAGTTTCTAAAAGAGCTGCTAGAAATGGTGTAAACCCTAGAACAGGAGCTTCTATTAAAATTCCTGCTATGAAATCTCCAGTATTTAGAGCTGGAAAAACTCTTAAAGAAGATGTTAGATAATTGTTTTTTTCAAAAATAAAGTCCTTGATTCATCAGGGATTTTATTTTTTTGCATTTTTATAAATTTTGGTATATTATATATACTGAAAAGAGCTATTTTTATTATATTAATTCATGGATAAAATAGTTATAGATAATGTTGAACTGTCTTTAAAGGACAAGGAGAGAATAGTTAATGAATTAAATACTTCTAACAAGTATAGTGTTGAGGTTTTTTATAAGTCAGATTTTTCAAATACAAGTATTTTAAGAAATTTTGTCTCTTTTTTGTGTGAACAAATATGAATTGATCCTACATGGACATTTAAGATAGTTCTTATTTCAGATGAATTAAATAATAATGCAATAGAGTATTGAAGTAAAGTATGAGATATAAATAAAATGAGAATTTTTGTTAATAGGAAGTCAGATATATGTGATTTTGTTATAGAAGTAGAAGATACTTGAAACGGTCTTTATCATAAAAATGCTGAGGCAATGTATAAACTTAGAGAGGAAAAAATAGAAAGGTGATTTAAGGATTACTCATCTATAAGGGGAAGATGATTATTTTTGATTATAGAAAACTTAGTTGATAGCCTATATTTCAAGGATTCTTCAGAGTGATGATTGATAGTTTGAATAGATTTTAAAGATTTTAAAATACAAGATAAATAAAAGCATTGTAATTACAATGCTTTTATTTATATATAGAATATATATTTTTAAGGTTATTTTTACAGCTTAAAAATGTAGTATTTTCACAAAAAAATATTTTATTTGGAATTCTTAAGTCAATATAATTTATATTTGTAGAATTAATGATATTTTGTGTATCTTTATTAAATATAGCTAATTTCTTGATTTGCTCATCAGTTGTATCGGTATTTATATCAAATATCAATTTTGTATCATTGTTTATATCAAAATGGACTTCTTTTTCTTTTTCAAAATAGAAAATTGATTTTATTTTAAGTCAAACTATATTTTGGGTAATTTCTTTTTCTATTTCAATTATTTTTTCTAAATAGTCTTCTTTTAATATTTTTTTATATTCAAAGAATTCATTATATCAATCTTTAAGTAGAATTGTTATATTTTTTAGATTTTTAATATTTTTATTATTTGTGTGAATAAAAACTCAATTATTTGTTACAAAATATTTTTTTCAGTTGATTTCTGTGATAAATATAGCATCAAATGAATAAAGGATAATTTTGATTTTTTTTGAAAAAAAATACTTATTAATTTCAACTTTGTTTATGTTTCTTTGGTAGTTTATTAATCAATTTCAAACATCTTTTCAATTTAATAAAAATATATTTTTATTTCTGTAATTTTCTACAGATTTATATGCAATATTTAAATCTATTAGGTTTTTTGATTTTTCATCAGTCTCTATTTCTATAATTTTTACATTTAGTAATGGGCTAAATAGTAAAATTAAAATAATTATAATAGATGAAATAGATAATATGATATATATTTTTTTTAAATTTTCCTTATCAAAAATTTTTGAGAAATCAGGTAGTTTAATAATTACTTTTTTTCTTTTTTTAAAAGTTTTTTCGCAATTAAAACAATCATCTATAAAAAGTTTTCTTTTTTCTCTTTTTATAGATTTTTTAAATTTTTTATTACTTATGATTGTATTTATATATTTTTTTATTTTTTGAAACATATATATAGTATTTGAATTTTATTAGTTATGGAATAAAGGAATAATTCAAAAATGTTAAATTTTTTAACATTTCACTTTGCAAATAAAATCTAAAAATTATTTCAAAACTCGCTTTATTAAGCTCAAACAGTTGAAAAATTTTTGATTTTATACTTGCTCGTTACATTAAAAATTTAAATATTTTTTCATTTATTCTTTTATTCCTTATCATTTATTTCAAGTTCACTTATTATCTTGTTTATATGTCATACAAACTCTCATTCATCACTATATCTAAATCTTATTTTTGGAACTTTTCTA
Organism: Candidatus Altimarinus sp.; assembly: GCA_020724225.1. Taxonomy (GTDB): domain Bacteria; phylum Patescibacteriota; class Gracilibacteria; order BD1-5; family UBA6164; genus Altimarinus. The sequence goes on from DYHI01000001.1 coordinate 55,542, forward strand.
ATTCATAATTCTTTATTCATCCTTTTTTGGATATCATATCAGTGACGAGCTAGAGTGTGGGCTAAAGTATCTTGGTTTTTAAAAGAACTTATATATACATCTAGATATGATAAATCACTACTTATTTTTACTCAAAGGATTGTAATTATTCAAAATATTTTCTCACTATCTTCTATTTCTTCAAAAATAATTTTTGATAATAATTCTTGTGCAACTGATTCTAATTTTTTTAATCTATCTTGTTTCATATAAAGTTATGAAATGGTAAAAAGAGAAAATGGTAAAATGATTAATGAATAATGACTTTATTATTAAACAATTTCATCACTTTATCATTTGCATCATTTTATAGTTTATACTATATCAAAAATTTTTAACTTGACAAAAAAAAAATATAAATAAAATCTAGATACTTTATTTAGTGGTAATATTTATATTACTATAATTTTTAAGGGGGATAGGATTCCATGATATATGCTGTAAGAAACGAAGGGGAATCTAGCGAAAAATTGATTTTAAGATACAAAAAATTGTTTTTTCAATCTAGAATTTCTAACAAGCTTAAAGCAGAAAGATATGTAACAAGAGATCCTAGCGATAGAAAGAGAAGAGAAAAAGCTATCGTTAGATGACATTACAGATCTTTAAGTAACAAAGTTTACTTTTAGTAAAAATTCCTTGATTTTATTCAAGGAATTTTTATTTTTATTGAAAATAATTTATTTTATATATAATTTAAAAAAATATTTATAATTATTTATCATAATAATGTTTAAAAAAATTGTTTGACTTTGATTTAGTTCAAAATGAAAAAATGCAAAAGATGTAAAAGAATACATTAAATTGCTTGTAGATTCTTGAGCTTCAGAATTTTTTACTTGATATAATCCAAATTATTGGCATGAGAAATTTTGATTTGAGGTAAGTCCAAATGGTAGATTTGCTGAGCATGAACAAATTACTGATTTTGATACATTAAAGCAAGTTGTAGAAGAAGTTCATGAATATAAATTAGAAATATTTGTAAACCTAAATGCATGGTATTATACAGATGAAACTTTTCCATACATAAAAAAGATGGTAGAAGAATTTATAGAGATATGAGTAGATGGAATAATTTGTTGAAATATCTCGATTTTGGAGTATTTAAAAAGTATAGATTATAAATGAAAGATAAATATTTCTACAATTTTAGCAGCTTATAATAAAGAAGCTATAAGATTTTTTCTAGAAAATTACAAGATAAATAAGGTAATTTTATCGAGAGAAATAACTTTAAAAGAAATAGAATCTATTTTATCTGAATTTCCTGATACTAAATTTGAAGTATTTTGAGAAGGGGATTTTTGTAGATACAATAATTGATTATGTTTTGCAGAACACAAATATGGAAGCAAAGATATTTGTACTGTTGTTGTAAATGATCTGATAGTAACAAAGAAATTTAGAGCTGATTATAAAAAAATTATTCTTGATAATTCACTTTCAAACAATGATAAAGTAGAAAAATTTGATACTACATATTTAAACATATTTGAAGAAATAAATGACTTGATTCAAAAACTTGATCTTTGAATTTATGATAAAAAAGAAATAGATGATAGATTAATAGATATAATTTATAGTTCTAAAAATAGAGTTGATTTGTATTTTGATGCTTTGAAACCTATATCTTCATTACATAATCAAAATATAATAACATTTATAAAGTGATTAAATTATTTCTTATCACTTGATATAGATTCTTGAAAGAAAGAGGAGTTAAGTGATTTGAAAGTAGAACTTGAAAAATCAATTAAGACATGAATAGAATTTCTTACTAAAAAGTCAAAAGAAATCTGATGAGAACCAAAACTAAAAGCTTTAGAACTAAAAAGTTTTTATTCAAAAAGTGATAATCTAAATTTATACAGTTATCTTTTTTTCTCAAAATTTAAAAATCTTGAAACTGTTAAATTTCCAACTAGGGGAAGAGTCTATGCTGAAAAAATTGCAATAATTGAAAAAGTATTGCAAGATTGAAAAGTTAGTGATGATTTGGTCGATAGATGAGTGAGTATAGAAAGAGCTCATTATGATCTAACTTATTTATTTTGAGATAAGTTGTGGTTTAGAAAAATGATTAATTGAATATAACCCACTAACCCCCTATCTTTTCTAAATGTTTTTAAATTATTCATTTCATTAAAAATTATAATATTTTTTCATTTATTTTATTTTTGAATCAAAAAAAGATAATCTTTCGATTATCCTTTTTTGATTTCTTTCATTTTTAAAACTTCGTGTTTTCTAGTTACTTTGTTGTATTTTCTTAAAGTAAGTTTTTCACCTTGTCCAAAGTTTTTCTTTTGGATATTTGTAACATAACAAAGATTTCCAGTTTCTTCGCTATATAATCATACATAAGTTCTTTTTCCTTTTGCCATATTTTTAAATTAATTTATTAAAATTTGAATTATTATAATGATTTTTTTTAAATTTCAACTTTTTTTATATTTTTATACTCTATATCTAGAAATAAAATATATTAAAGTCAAATTATAATTATTGACTAAAATTTTTTAAAGTGATAAAATAATTAGGAATATATTAATAATTTGATCAATTTATGTTATCAAAAACAAAAATAAAAAAATATTTAAATAATTTACTTAAAAATAAGTCTTCAATTTTTGATAGAAAAAAATACTTAAATAAAAAAGCGGTTACCTTGGTAGAGTTAGTAGTTGTAATAACTATTTTGACTATTTTACCAATGGTATGATTTTATGTATATACTTCAAATTTGGTTGATTCAAGAGATGCTTATAGAGTAACACAATTAAACAATGTATATAATTCTATGATGTATTTCAAAAATAATACTGAGTTACCACTTCCAGATAATTATGTAGAAATAAGAGTTTGATGAACTACTATTGCATATCAAGGATATATTTGAGAAAATGTTCTTAATTCAATAATGTACAGATGAAAATCATATTCTACAAAAGACCCAAAAGATTGAAAATATTATTCATATTATCTTACAAAAGATAAAAAGTATTTTCAATTGATGTCATTTTTGGAAAAAAAATCAAATACTGAGATTTCATATATCCCAAAAGTTAATGCAAATTATGAAGAAAGGTATCCTTATGTAGTATGACATAAATTGTGAATTTTGACTGAAAGTTGAACTAATAATCCAATTCATGAATTAGTTGATATAAAGAATCAGTGATTTATTAATTTCTCTTGATGAATACCCGGAAGTTATAATTTAAATATAAATAATTTTATTTCTTATAAATCAAATGATAGCATAATTATTTGAAATAAGCTTGTAGAATTAGCAAAAATTGAAAATTTTAAATTATTAGAATACTGAACTTGAGATACTTGTTGATGAGAAATTACAGATTTAAATTGAGTATCTAATGCTATTACAGAGATTTCTTCATTAAATTGGTATAGATCTGATATACCTGATGTTTGTACTTGGAGTTGTAAAACTTGATATATTTGGAGTGATATAACTTGAAAATGTGAACCAGATTGTACAACTTTGCAAGTAGTAAATTGAGAATCATATTCAAATAATATTGCTGTAAATTGAAGTGTATTGTGAGAAAATGCTTGAACTTGAGTGATAGATTGGCAAATATGATCTGTTCCATGAGATATATGAAATGATGAGTTAAGATTAGATTGAATATATCATCCTTATAGATTTTTCTGAAAAGTATTTTTCTGAAATATAGGATGGGTATCTTTTGATTCTATATGAGTTGATCAAGCAAGGCTATGTAAATATAGTGATGATATATATATGTTGAAATGAAGTGCTTGGAGTCAAAATGCTTGATGGATAAATTTTGAATGGAATTGAAATATAAATTTATCAAATAATTTAGATACAAATGTATACTATAAAAAATCTGATTGAAGATTTTACTGATATGCATGGAGTCAAAATGTTTGATGGATAGATATGAACGACTTAAATTTAGTTTTACAATAATATTTATTTTTTTATTTTTTTATTATGAAAAATTATATAATTGATTTACTTAAATCAAGTGTAAAGTGATTAGCTTTTTGAGTTTGAATCTTTTTGGGATTACTAACAGTTTTTGCTGTTACTTGGCCTTCAATTACTCCAAGTTGAGAGATAACAGGTTGAGCTTTTATGAATTATTTCAATAAAATGCTTGTAAATACTTGATCTACTACTGATTGAACAGTAAAAAAATCAGAAAGTTTGTGACTTAATTGAACTTCAGCTGTAATTACTATTTCTTGATGACTAGCTTCTACTTCTTGAGTCCCAGTTTGAAATAATGATATAGCAAATAAAGCATATGTAGATAGTGTTGTTGCTGCTTGAGCATGATTATGAGTTTATAAATGAGATTGAATAACTTATTTATGAAAATTTGTACAATTAAAAAATGCTTATGAGTCAGATAGTTATTCTGATGTTGAACAAATAGTATATGTAGATTCTTCTTGAAATATACAAAGGATATCTAGTCGGGATAGAATTGGTGCAAGTGATTGGGGAGAATATTATAAAGATTCAAATTGTACTTGAACAAGATTTGTTTACTATAACAATAACAATTGAGTAGTTACTTATAGTACAGTCAGAGCAAAATCAGATTGACAATATTATAAATATACTGTTTGACCTAGTTGCTCATTATGATCAAGTTGACCTATATATAGGTGGAATTTTACAAATTCAACTTGTGTATTAGTAAGTAGTAGTACAAATTATTGTGCTTATAATACAGCTACTTATGTTCCAAAATTATGTTGACAATGAGATTGTAAAATTAAATAATTTAGTATGAATAAAATTAATAAAAAAATATTATTTCCAGTAAGCATATCTGCTTTTATATTATTATCGATATGATTTTATATAAATAATAATTATATAGATGTATGTAATGTAATAAAAGAAAATAAAATAATTTCTTGAGATTCTATGTTTCCATTTCTTGAAAATTGATCAAAAATAATTTTTTTAAAAGATTATTATAATATATGTAATAAAGAAATAAAAAAATGAGATTTGGTAGCTTATGATTATGCATGAAATATAAATCCTTTAATCAAAGTAGTAAAAATAGATTGAAAAGATAATGTAGAAATTGATTGAAATATAATGAAAATTAATTGAGAAGTTATGAAAAATTCTATATGACAAATATATATATTTTCTGAATGAGAAATTAATCTAATCTCTTTATATATTAAAAATTGAAAAATCCCAGAAAATAGTTATATGATTTTTTGAGATAATATAAATGATTCAATAGATTCTCGTAGATTTTGAGCTATATCTTGAAATGATATACTTTGAAAATTTGATATAAAAAAATAATTCCGCAATTTGCGGAATTATTTTTTTATATTTTCATTATATCAGCTTCTTTTTTCTTAAGCATTTCTTCAATTTGTTTATTTGCTTCATCAACTATTTTTTGTAAATCTTTATCATACATACTTGCTTCATCTTCACTTATTTCTTTATCTTCTTTTGCTTTCCCTATAACTTTATGTGAATCTCATCTAGCATTTCTTACTCATACTTTTGCTTCTTCAGCTATATTTTTTGCTATTTTAACTGTATCTTTTCTTCTTTCTTCAGTTAATGGAGGAACTTTTATCATTATACTATCTGCCATAGTTTGAGGATTTAAACCTATGTTACTTTCAGTTATAGCTTTTGCTATTTTATGTACAAGACTTTTGTCCCAAGGACTTATTGATATAGTTTGAGAGTCAAGTAAAGTTAGTCATGCACAGTTTTTTATTGGTCACATACTTCCGTATTGTTCGACCATTATATCTTCTACCATTGCTGGGTTCGCTCTACCAACTTGTAGTCTAGAAAATTCTATTTCTAAATGATGCAATGCTTTTTGTATTCATTCTTTTGCCTTTTCCAACATATTTTAGAGTATTAAGTAATAAGTAATAAGTAGTAAGTAGTAAGAAAAGATTATTAGCATTGGCTACCATTAACTTAATACTTACTACTTGTAGTCTTAATACTCTTCATTATATAAAAAAAAATCTAAAATCAAACTTGTTTTAAACAATATTTTAAATAAAATACCTACAAATTTAAAAATTATAATATTTTATATAAAACACTATTTTATGAAAATACTTGAATTAAAAAATGTAGTAAAATATTTGAATTGAAACCAAATATTATTTGATGTTAGTTTTGAAGTTGAAAAATGAGAAATTTATTGATTTCTAGGTCCAAACTGAGCCTGAAAAACAACAACTATGAAATGTATAATGTGATTAATAGAACCAGAAGAAGGTGAAATAAAAGTATTTTGAGATAAATGACTTACGCTAGATGCTAAAAAAAAGGTTTGATTTATGCCTGAAAATACTTATTTATATAGACACTTAACTTGAAGAGAATTTCTTAGATTTAACTGAAAGTTTTTTGATTTAGATAATGAAAAACTTGAAAAAAGAGTAGAAAAATTACTTAAAAAAGTTTGACTTGAAAAAGCTGCAGATAAAAGACTAAGTGATTATAGTAAATGAATGCTTCAAAGAGTAGGGTTAGCACAATCAATTATAAATGAACCAAAACTATTATTTTTGGATGAACCTATGAGCTGACTTGATCCAATTGGTAGAAAAATGGTAAAGGATTTATTACTGGAGTTGAAAGATGAATGAACTACTATATTTTTCAATACTCATATACTAGCAGATGCTGAAAGTATGTGTGATAAAATAAGTATAATTCACAAGTGAAAGATAATAGTAGAATCAAAAAAAGTTAAAGATATTTGAGAAAAACTTGAAAACTATTTTATAGAAAAAATTGAAAGAAATGAAGAAAACTAAAAAAAGTGAAATTATCAGAATATTTAGAATAGAAATAAATTCTTTATTGCAATAAAAAAATTGACAAATATACATATAATATGTTAATATTAATATGTATATTACATATTAAACTAATGTTATGACAAATAAATATTCATTTTCTCCATGAACAATAGAGTGAGAAACTCTAAAAAAGCTTAGCTCTGAAGAGCAAAATGCAATACTTCAAAATACTAGAGTTTGGGATGATGCTCATTTTGAAAATGAAGAAATTACTAGAATTTTGTCAATCTATAATGATCAATCACAGAATAATACAGAAAAACAAGTAGAAAATAAAAACTATGAATGAATGGATGAAATAGTTTTAAACTCATTATGATGAAGAAAAATATATGTAAAATTTTTAGAAGCTGATGACAGTACTTTAACATATACATTATCAAATTGAGCATTATCAAATTTTCCAGAAAGTGAAATTAATAATAATTCACTATTAGTAACAAAGAACAAAAGAGGAAATTATCATTTTTGATTTGATGCAGATAAAAAAAGAAAAGAAGAATTATGAATGAGATCACTTACAAAAGAAGAAATGGAATCACCAGAATTGGAAGCTTATCTTGTAGAAAAATTATGAAAAGATAGGAAAAGTTTCCCAGGGTATAGGAGTTATAATGGTCGTGATTTTTCTGTTGAAGAAGATATTATTTCCTTCTGGTGAGAGGTTAGTGATAAATATATTGCTTCTAGAATTGAATTTAGTAGACTTCATCATAATGCTACCCTTAGCAATTTCACTAAGTCTAATGGGGTATCTTCACTTGGTGTCAAGGATTAAAAATTTTATTCCATTTTGGAATAAAATTGCATTCGTCAATTTGTCAATTATAAAAAAGTTAAACTAAAAAAAGTGAAATTATTTTCACTTTTTATTTTTTTTGAGTAAAATCTTAAGAGTAGTAAGTAGTAAGTAATAGATATTAAGATTTTTATGGTATTAGAATGCTAATAAAAATTTTAATATCTATTACTTACTACTTACTACATTACTTACTACTTACTACATTACTTATTATTTATTACTTATTTTATGATTTGATTATCAGATAAAAATGCACCAGAGATAAAACCTCTTAAAAAAACTTATAATATAGAATGAAAAGATATTACTTTTGAAAGTTGAAAGTTATGACTTTTAGCTAATGGGGCTGTTACTATTAGTGATGATACTGGTAATATGCTTTTTGTTACTTGTTGAATAAAAGAAGAGTGATTAAATAAACAAGCAGATTTTTTTCCATTATCTGTTGAATATCAAGAAAAATATTATGCAACTTGAAAAATTGGTTGAAATAGATTTCAAAAAAGAGAATGAAGACCATCTGAACAAGCTATTATAAATTCTAGAATTATAGATAGACCTATAAGACCAATGTTTCCTAAATGATTTATAAATGAAACACAGATAATCGCTACAGCACTTTCGAGTTCAAATGAATCTGACTTGAGTTTTCATTGAATTACTGGTGCTTCATTGACTTTACTTATGACTTCTGCTCCATTTGAATGACCAGTTGCTTGAGTAAGAGTTATATTAACTACTGAATGAAAATTAGTTTTTGATCCAACTTTTGTAGAAGAAGACAATGCTAAATTGATACTTGTTGTTGCAGGTACACTTGATGCTATAACTATGGTTGAAGCTGAATGAAAAGAAGTAAGTGACGATGAAATGATGAGTGCACTAGAATATGCTCATAAATGTATAAAACTTATTTGTGAAGCTGAACTTGATTTTATTAAAAGTTATGAAAAATCTTTTTGAATTTACAAAATAGAAGAGTTTTATAATAAACCTGATGAAACACTTTATGAAAAGGTAGCAGAATTTTTAACAGAAGATAAATTAGAATCACTTTATAATACAGGAAAACATGAATTTCAAGAATCTTTAAATAAACTTGATGATTTAGTAAAAGACTTCTTGATTGAGAAAAAATTAGTAGAAATTACAGAATGAACTGAAATAGAAAAAGTAAAAGAAGAAATGACTTTTGTAGGGGATTTAGTATACAAAAGAGTTAAAGAAGTGATGAGAAAAAATGTAATAGAAAAAGAAAAAAGACTAGATGGTAGAAAAATAAATGAAGTTAGAAAAGTAGTTTGAGGTGTAGGGCTTTTGCCTAGAACTCATTGAAGTGCATTATTTCAAAGAGGTATGACGCAAGCACTTTCAGTTACTACACTTGGTGGGCCTGATGATATACAGATAATAGATGATATGTATGAAGAAGATACAAAAAGATATATTCATCATTATAACTTTCCTCCGTATGCTGTTTGAGAAGTAAGAGCTCTTAGATGAACAGGGAGAAGAGAAGTTTGACATGGAAGACTTGCAGAAAAAGCTTTGGAAGCAGTACTGCCTAGTGAGCTTGATTTTCCATATATGATAAGAGTAGTTTCAGAAACTATGACATGTAATGGTTCTAGTTCTATGGCTTCAGTTTGTTGAAGTACAATGAGTTTGATGAATGCCTGAGTTCCAATAAAAGCTCCAGTTGCTTGAGTTGCTATGGGTATGATTTACAATGAAGACACAGGTAAATATAAGATATTATCAGATATACAAGCACAAGAAGATTTTCTATGAGATATGGATTTCAAAGTTGCAAGAACTCCTGCTTGAATAACAGCAATGCAACTTGATGTAAAAATAAAATGATTAAGTATGCAAGTATTTAAAGAAGCATTTACACAAAGTAGTGAAGCTGTTTCTTATATACTTTGAGAAATGCTAAAAGTTATTCCAGAAACTAATAAAACTCTTTCTCCTTATGCTCCTCGTATACTTAGTATAGTTGTACCAGTTGAAAAGATAAGAGAAATAATCTGAAAATGATGAGAAAATATCCAAAAAGCAGAAGCTGATTTTGCAGTAAAAATACATATAGAAGATGATGGAAAAACTTTTATTACTTGAAAGGATTGATCGGGAGCCGAAAAAGCTTTAGAGTGGATAAAAAATCTTATTTGGGAACCAGTTGTTTGAGATATATTTACAGGAACTGTAGAAAAAATAATCACTTGAACAGGAGCAATTGTAGAATTTAAATGAAAATCAGGTATGATTCACATATCAAAACTATCTGATAAAAGAGTTGCAACAGTAGAAGAAGTAGTAAAAGAATGAGAAAAAGTTGAAATAGAAGTTTTGACTGTTGATAAAGAAAAATGAAGAATAGGGTTGAAGTTGGTTAAGAAATTATAATATAAAAAATAAAAAATCCACTTTCTGAAATTTCAGAAAGTGGATTTTTTTTGCAGAGAACTTTTATTATTTCAATGATATTGCTATATTACCAGTATTATCAAAATTAGGATTAGCTCATTCATATTGAATTTTTATATTTAGATAATATTGTTTTCAAATTTCTGCTTTTATCTGTCAGTATGTAGAAGTTTGTGCAACTCAGGCCTCTGATCAAAACTTCATTGATGTTCTAAATCATGACCATAAATCTTCTCTATATCATGCTTTTATAGTATTTTCAAAATCTCATGGGTTTTCACTTATACTATAAGTAACATATTTTTTTGAGTTATTATTTCATGAGTTTATAGATAATTTTTCTGAATATGAATTTAGTTTAAAAGGAAATATATATAATCAGTCTTTATTTAAAGTTCATGTCCAAGAATATGTTTGACTAAATTTATTTCAATTTGCATCACTTGGATCTAGTTTTTGTTCCTTTGGTTTAAAAGAGTAGCTTGTTATTTCTCAAGAAGTATTGTATGCTACTACTTGAACTCAATCAACTCATCAATTATTAATTGGTTTCCTTATGTTGTAGTAATATCTTTTTCATAGCTCAATTTTTCAACAATCATTATATATACTAGAGGTTATTGATAATGATATTCAACTTCTGGGTTTGCATATAACATTATCAAAATCTCAAGGACATTCGCTAATAGATACCTCAACTCAATTGTTTGCCCAAGAAGAAATATTAATTGATGGATATAATCAATTTGTAAACTCGTATGCATGTGTTTCTCATGGATTAACTGTTGCAATACACCAAGCCCCAGATCTATAGAAATGAGATTCAAAACTTGCATAATCACATGATTTTTCATCTCAAATTCCATCTGTTCACTTACCTTGTCTAGACCAATCAGCTTTATGAATTGTGATACTGTTTCATATATTATCTTTTGTTTTATTTTCACAGATTGGTTGAGATGTAGATTTATAAGCTAAACATCTAGCGCTTTTTGGTCAAGCACAAAGCCATGTCCAAGGTCAGATTCAAACTAATCATTCTGGATTTCAAGAGCTACATAGTTTATCTGTTGATGGAGGAATGTCATATGTTTTTCAATTTGCCTCTCAACATACTCAGTCAGAATTAGATCAAACACCGTTACTCATTCATGCACTACAAGATACTGTTTCTCATTTATTTCAGATGCAACTCCATTTATATCACCAATTTATCATAATTTGTGTAGGAGTTCCTAGTTCACAAAGGTTATAATATGGAATGTTTGAAAAAGTTTGTCCTGCAGCAGATCAGCATTTTGCATTAATAACAAGATTTCATCAATAAAAAGGTCAAGTTCAAATTGATGTGTTAGAGTTATTATTTAAATTTTGAATAGCTCAAGTATTATTTATAACTCAAAACGAGTCATTATGTACTAGATTTTTCATTATACATGTAAAATAACCTCAAGTCATCGGTGTTTCATAACATATATAACTTACAAAATTTCATGCTTTATTTTGCAGTGATCATTTTATTGTTGCTGCATATACACTAGATAAGGTTAGTGTAAATACAGAAAAAATTAAAATAAGCAACTTTATATTTTTATTCATTTTATTGTTTTAAAAAATAAACATTATTTATTATATATTTTTATGTAAAAAATAAAAATTTATTAAATTATTTTAATTAATTATTTTTTGACAAAATAGTAATTACTTGTTATTATATATAAAATAATTTTTAAAGAAAAATAATAATGTCAAAAGAAAAGCAACAATATGAAGTTTTAACTTTAGTGACATGAGATTGATTAAGTACAAAGTCTCCAAGAATTATAATAGAGTTTAGAGAAGAAGTTTCATTAATAGTTGAAGCTATTTTAAAAACTTGATGACCAAAGTTATATGATTTATTTGAAACTTCTAAAAAAGCTAGTGAATTGTTGGATTGGTCATCTATTCAATGATCAAATTGAATAGATATAAAAAGAAATATATCAAAATATTTAGAAAAAATAGAAAAATTTTTACTTCAAAATAATTTTCCTAGTGATGATGTTGTAAAAACTATACGAAAATTAGGATATGAATTATTTAATGCATGGTTAAAAAATTTAGTACTATCTGCTTGACTTAGTATACCAACAAAATATGTTGAAGTACCAGAAAGTTTAAAAAATCAGATTAAAAATATTTTATTAGATGAAGATGAATTGACATCTTTATTAATTTTTTTAACTCAATATTGATTTATAGAACTTAGTGAAAATATCGGAAATAATTTTGAGGAGGAGAGTGAAAATAAGATTTTGGATATAGATAGAGAATGATTAATTGCTGATTTAAAATCACTTTGAGCAGTAAAAACTTTTGAGTGAAGAGTAGATGATGATTATTATGATTTCATAGACAATAGACTTGAAACTGCAAAAAAAGAATGAACGAGTGGTAGAAGTTTCAGAATAAGAGAGAAACTAGATTTAATTACTTGAGATGTAGATCGTTATTATACTATAAAAAGAAAAAAACCAGAAAATACAGAACCATCATTTAGAGTTTGTTATGAGATAGAAATGAGGATTTTGAAACATCAATGAGTTTTGTCTATTTTGGATAGATTTGGTTTAAAAAAATTTAGAGAAAAAGCAAAAGATAGAGTTTCTTTTGCGATATATGATAAAGACGATCATGAATTATCAGTTAAATTTGATATAGATGATTATAAAATAGTTTCTATAGAGTGAAAAGAAATACTTGTACCAACAGTTTTGGAAATAGAAACAAATAGTAAATCATTGGCCGAGTATTATATAAAAAAATTGTGACTTGAATCAAATGTGAAATTGGTTACTTGATCTAGAGGATTATTTAAATATTACTCAAATATACAAGTAAAAAATTGAAAACCTAAATCTAAAAAATAATATAAATAAATCTATGTTTGAGAGAGAAATAAAAATTCTTGATATTGATAAAGTTGAGTTGATAAAAAAACTTGAAGAACTTGGGTGAATAAAAATATTTGATGGTACTATTCATGACATATATTATGATTATCCAGAATGAAAAATAGATGAAGAAAAAAGAAGTTTTAGAATAAGACAAAAATGAAATTGTTTTCTTTATACTATAAAGAAGAAGGAAAAATCAACAAATGTAAA